>JAJWAL010000075.1:0-15182 GCA_021618535.1 Segatella copri
ATATCAGGAAGTTAAAGGAGTTAAGGAAGTTAAGGAGTTAAGACGTATGTCTTTCTGCTTAAAAACTACGCCAAAAAGACTATTGTCTTAACTCCTTAGCGACCGTAGGGAGCGATAACTCCTTTAACTTCTTTAACTTCTGAACTTGCGAAACTTGAATCAGGTATAAAAAATATAGATATAAGATAAACATAAAATTTTTAAGAGATGGATGCAATAAACGATTTTTTCACCGCATTTAGTTCATTCCTCTGGGGATGGCCTATGATTATCCTGCTGTTGGGAACCCACATCTTTCTGACCATCCGCTTGCGCTTTCCACAACGCAAGATTTTCAAGGCTATCAAACTGTCTGTAAAGAAAGACAAGAATGCCACAGGAGATGTTTCACAGTTCGGAGCACTGGCAACAGCACTGGCAGCCACAATTGGTACCGGTAACATCATCGGTGTGGCTACAGCTATCGCTCTTGGCGGACCAGGAGCCGTACTCTGGTGCTGGTTAACCGGTGTCTTTGGTATTTCTACCAAATATGCCGAAGGATTGCTCGCCGTAAAATATCGCGTCAAGACCAAGCGAGGCACGATGTTGGGTGGTCCTATGTATGCCCTCGAAAAAGGATTGGGCTGGAAGTGGCTTGCTGTCCTGTTCGCCCTCTTTGCCGCATTGGCATCATTCGGAATCGGTAGTACGGTACAGGCTAACGCCATCTCAACCCTGGTAGAAAACCAATATGGTATCTCTCCTTACATAACCGGTGCTATTGTTACGGCGTTAGGAGCAGCAGTGATTCTTGGAGGCGTGAACAGCATTGCCAAGGTTTGCGGCATGCTGGTACCTTTCATGGCACTCTTTTATGTATTAGGCTGCATCTACATTCTCTGTGTAAATCATGCTTATTTATTGCCTGCCATCCACGTAATCTTAGACTCAGCATTCACAACAAAGGCTGCAGGTGGCGGCTTCGCTGGAAGTACCGTGATGATTGCAGCCCGCTATGGTATAGCCCGCGGATTGTTCTCTAACGAAAGTGGTCTGGGTTCAGCGCCCATCGTTGCTGCAGCAGCCCAAACCCGCAACCCAGTGCGTCAGGCTTTGGTTTCATCTACCGGTACCTTTTGGGATACTGTCATCATCTGTGCCCTTACAGGTCTCGTCATCACCTCAAGTATCATAGCATACCCAGACATTGACTACCATAACGGAGCAGCACTCACCAAGGCTGCCTTCAGTAAGATTCCATATATCGGAGCTCCGATATTGACCATCGGACTGGCAACATTTGCATTCAGTACGACATTGGGATGGAGTTATTATGGAGAACGATGCGTAGAATATCTGAAAGGCAAAAAGTGGATGCTCTGTTTCCGCATAGTCTATATTGCTACTATCTTCCTGGGTAGTGTCATCAGTCTGGGACTGGTTTGGAACATTGCCGACTGCATGAATGCTTTAATGGCGATTCCAAACCTTATCTCCTTGCTCTGCCTGAGTGGTATCATAGTGCATGAAACCAGAAAGTATCTGTGGAGAGACCAGTTAGATAAAGACATGGACGAAAAAGAAATAGAGGAATTAGAATAAAAGACCCAGAAAGGAAATACCCTGAAAGGGATAAAAATACAAAAGCTCGGCATTGCATCACTGCAGACCGAGCTTTTATTATTAAATCAACAAAAACTAATAAAATATCTTTTCTAAAAACCAAAAAACCTATTCGTTATGAACTTATGGTGCAAAGATACTACCATTTGCGCAATAAACAGCACATTTTCTGTTGATTTCTATACTTTTTATTGGGCAAACGTTTGCACAGTTTGCCCTATCAGATTACAATTTATACTGAAGATGTTTCATTGCATGACCACCCCAAGTGGTATCATTGACATATTGGAAACCAACCTTCGCATAGAGACGCTCCGCTTTCGGATTGCCTTTATCACAAAGCAAACCTATAGCAGGAAGTCCTAATTCTCTTGCGCGAGAGATAGCAGCATCCAACAGTTTAGATGCAATACCTTTTCCACGGTATTGGTTAGAAACTGCCAAACTATCCAAATAGAACTCACCTTCCTCTGTTTCAAGCTCCATAGCCGAATAGTCTATTCCAAAAGACGCAATCGCTTCCTCTATAAAGCGCTTACGTAATCTTTTGACATCAGCACCATCGTATGCAACCAAGATGCCAACAAGAATGCCATCATTAGACATAGCAACTAATGTGTTCTTATAACTATACTGACTGTCCTCCATCTCTACAAGTTTAGTCATCATACGGTGAAAATCAACCAATGTATGCTGAGGACCAGCAAAATTTTGGCAACACTGCGCATTCATCGCCTCCATGATAAGCGATGCGATATGCGAAGCCTTGTCAGGCGTAGCCTGTTCTATTTGAATTTTCATTATACTATTTTTTGTTTATTGTTTTATTATTGTTATTTCTTTCATGTTCCAGCATCGTGAGGAAATTCTACAAAGATTACTTTTTTCATGATTGCAGATTGGGTTTGATGCCTTATCGTTTACAAAGTTACGTATATTTTTTGATAAGAGCAAGTTTTTTATATTTTTTATTCGAAAAAGTTTTTTTATTCGAAAAAAAGATGTATCTTTGCCGCAGGTTTTGAAGCTAAATTTCTATTACTAGCATAATAGAGATACCCAAATCCCTTGGGTCCCAATGCTTCAAAACCTTTTTCGTTTTTAAGAGCGAAAAAGGGATACACCGAAAGAGTGTATCCTTCTTCGCAATATAAATCCTTAATGTTTTGATTTTCAGAATATTACTGTAATCACAAAGCTACAGAAGCATCCTTTAAGTCTACTGCCTGTGCCTTGAGGGTTCCCTTTCCTTTTATCACAACGACACATTTTCCGAAGAAAGCCTTGCGATGTGAGTCGGTGAAACGCTCCAAAGAAGTCTGACAACCGTTATCAGTTCCCAGAATCTTGGGTGTATTCGGGATATTCTGACCATTTGCCTCCTGTTCACTAGAAACTGAGAAGAAGATCTGGTTATCTGCGTTCGGACAGAGATTGCCATCTTTATCTACTACATTTACCTCTACAAAGGTGGTCGGATCTGAAGAGCCAAAAGCCTGACAGCCCTGATAAGTCTTCTTCAACACAAGATGATGAGGAGCTCCTGCTGTTTTTATGACCTGCTCTCTAAGAACTTTACCATTCTTTCTGGCTACAACCTTTACTTCTCCCGGTTCAAAGTTTACCCGCCACATCACATGATATTCAGTACTCTTTCTGAAAGCATCGCCTTCGTTCTTTGCACCATAGACAGTCTTCTTGCGGATGCCCTGACTCTTGCCATTGATAAAGAGTTCTACCTCATCGGCATGATTATAATAACACCACATGTCGATGGTCTGTCCCGGCAGCCAGTTCCAATGAGGGAAGAGATGAAGCACATCTTTCTGACTCCACTCACTCTGATACATATAATAGCTGTCCTTCGGGAGTCCAGCCAGGTCGATGATTCCGAAGTAGCTGCTGCGTGCCGGATAAGCATAAGGAGTAGGTTCACCGATATAATCGAAACCGGTCCAGATAAACTGTCCGCCCACAAAGTCGTTGTGCTTCACCACATCCCAGGTTTCTTCGTGGGTACTACTCCATGATGCATGGAAATTATCATAAGCCGAACACATAAACGATGGATCGGTATAAGGCAACCACCATTCCTTTGGCGCAGTATAAATGCTGTCGCTAGGCATCTTATAGTAGCCACGAGTCTGCAAGGCAGAAACACTCTCCGACAGAATGAAAGGCTTGCCAGGGAAATTCTTTGGCACATCCTTCACCCACTGATGGTGATAATTGAAACCTATAACATCAATAGCCCCACTCTTAAAGAGATGATTCTTCGGATCAGGCTCATTGCAGCCAGCAGTAACAGGGCGTGTGCCCCAAGGATCATACTCCTTCACGATTTTTGCCAGATGCTGGGTAAGAAGCGAATTGATACTCAGTTCATCACTATGTGCCAAAGTTGAAGCATCATGACCGGCATTCAGAATCAGGTTAGCCTGCTCCAGACTGAGCGTATCAGCAGCCGCATCCGACCATTGTTCGAGCACTTCATTACCGATACTCCACATGATGATACTTGGATGGTTACGGTCACGCTTGATGAGATCAGACAGGTCTTTCTTATGCCATTCATCGAAGAAACGGGCATAATCGCCATTCGATTTCTTGCGGCGCCACATGTCGAAACTCTCATCCATCACGAGGATGCCCATCGAATCGCACATGTTCAGGAGTTCTGGTGCCGGAGGATTATGACTGCTTCGGATAGCGTTCACGCCCATATCCCGAAGGATGGTAAGTTTACGGTGCATCGCATCTTCATTGACAGCAGCACCCAGGCAACCGAAATCATGATGCTCACAGACACCATTTATCTTGAGATTCTTGCCATTGAGGAAGAAACCCTTCTTTGCATCAAACTTCACATCACGGAAACCGGCAGTTGTCGTAGCAACATCCACTACCTTCCCATTTACTACCAGCTCACTCTTGACAGTATAGAGATATCCCTTTCCGATGTCCCAAAGATGCGGATTCTTCACCCGGAGTTTCTGTTCCTGAACACCCTGACTCTTTGCTACCATCTTTCCTGCAGCATCATAGATGGTGTTACGGACAGAGAGTTTCATCTTTTTACCGGAAGCAGCGAAATCCACCTTCACCCTGACATCACCCTGTGGAGAAGTTGCCACATACTGTCCCCATTGGGGAATATAAGCAGATTTCATGGTTTTGGTGAGCCAAACATGGCGGTAAATACCGCAACCGGAATACCAGCGGCTGTTAGGCTGGTCGCTGTTGTCTACCTTCACAGCAATGACATTATCACCCTTCTTATTAATATAAGGTGTAAGATCATACTCGAATGTACTGTATCCGTAAGGACGGGTTCCGAGTTTATGACCATTGATATACACGGTAGAGTTCATATATACGCCATCAAAGGTGATGGTAAAGCGGTCATACTTTTCCTTCGGATTTACCGAGAAGTGCTTACGGTACCATCCGACACCGCCCGGCAGTGCACCACCACTGGCTCCCGAAGGATTTGATGGAGAGAAATCGCCCTCTATCGCCCAATCGTGAGGAAGATTCAAACTTCGCCAATGCCGGTCTGAATAATCAGACTTTGACATTCCGGCACTATCTGCTAAAGTGAAAAGCCAGCCTTTATCAAAAGACTGGCGATCACGGGCGCTCAACGACTGAGCGCCCAATAGAAAGATTGCTAAAGCAAATATCTTCTTCATATTACTTCAGTTTTACAGTAACTGCCTTACCAGCATACTTCACCATCTTGCCCTTAGGCGCCTTGGCGAGGCTGATACCCTGCTGGTTGTTATCACTAACAAGTACGATATTGAAGCGACGCTTCTGGAGCATACCATCGAAAGAACCCTTACGGGCAGCGATAGTAACGGTCTTCTGAGCATCATTATACTTGAAGTCTATCATAGCATACTTACCCTTCTCGTAGTTGTAGTTGGTTCCCTCATCCTCATAGAGTGTATAAGAACCGTCCTTGCCAGCATAGACATAGAGATCGATAAGCTCAGCCTTCTTCTGGTCGCTCCACTCCATCTCTGGCCCCACAGGAAGAATAGAACCCTCTGGAACAAAGACTGGAATCTTATCGAAAGGCGCATCGGCTACGATTGTCTGTCCACCGGCATAGTGCTTACCTGTATAGAAATCATACCAGCCCTTCTGCTTAGGAAGATAAACATTGCGGCTGTACTTCTGATACTCGCCTACAGGACAAGCCATGAGAGCAGAACCGAACATCCACTGGTCTTTGATGTCGTAAACATTGTCATCGCCGTTGAAGTCCATTACCAAACCACGCATCATGGTATAGTCCTTGAAGTGAACCATACCCGCCATACTGTAGAGGTAAGGCATCAGGCGGTAACGGAGTTTATCGTATGCCACGATGGTCTTGTAAGCCGGATGATCTGCCGGAGCAATGTTCCATACCTCACGGGTAGGCCACTGACCATGAGTACGATAAAGAGGTACGAAGCAACCGAACTGGTTCCAACGCGCCTGCAACTCGCGCCATTCCTTCAAGTCAGCATTCTCCTTACCGGTCTTATCAAACTCCTGCTGGGCAGCTACGTATCGGTTTTCTACACAGAAACCGCCCTGGTCCATTCCCCAGAAAGGAAGACCTGCCATAGAATAGTTCAAACCGGCTGTCATCTGGGCACGCATATCTTCCCAACGGGTAGCGATGTCGCCCGACCAGGTAGCTGTACTGTAGCGCTGCTCACCGGCAAAACCGGAACGGGTCAGGAGGAAGACACGCTGGTTAGGGTTCACGCTGCGCTGTCCGTTATAGATAGCATCAGCATTCACGATGCTGTAAGCATTGAAATATTCGGTAGATGTACCCAGAGCTGTAGGACCGGAAAGAGCCTTACGGTACCACATCGGAGTACAGTCGCGAACGTTTGGTTCAGATGCATCCATCCACCAGGCATCGATTCCGAACTTATACTTGGTATAAAGATTCTCATCCATCTGGCGCCAGAACATCTTGCGGGCACCATCTGAGTAAGCATCATAGAATGAACCGCGGAAGCCGAGCCAGTCGTGAATATCATCCTTGATAGCCTGATGATACATCCAGCCCTTGCTGTCGAGTTCCTTATAGTTCTTGACAGTATCATAGAACTTAGGCCATACGGAAATCATGAATCTTCCGTTCATGGCATGTACGCTGTCGAGCATCGCCTGTGGGTTTGGATAGCGGGCAGCCTCAAACTCATGACTTCCCCATGAATCCAGCTTCCAGTAGTTCCAGTCCTGAACGATATTGTCTACAGGAATATGCAGGTCGCGGAACTTCTTCATGTTGTCCTCGATGTCCTTGCTGCTCTGATAGCGCTCTCGGCTCTGCCAGAAACCGAGGGTCCACTTAGGATAAAGCGAAGCCTTGCCGGTAAGCGTACGGTAACCGGAAATCACCTCATCGAGATTCTGCCCGGCAATGAAATAATAGTCCATATCCGGCGACATCTCACTCCAGATACTCAACTGGTTCTTCTCTGCCTCAGAACGAGGAGCTGCTACGCGAAGACCGCAGTAAGAAACATCACCATCTGGCTGCCACTCGATACGGATAGGAGTCTTTACGCCCTTCTTGATAGGAATTTCAAACTTATAAGAGTTCGGATTCCAGGCTGTACGCCAACGCTCAGGCACTACCAGTTTGCCGTCGATATAAATCTTCATATAGCCGGCATAGTAGAGGATAAACTGATAGAAGCTATTGGTTGGAGCCTCTACATAACCCTCGTAAACCACCTTGGAACCATTCAGCGCGAAGCCCTTTGGCAGGTTCTGAATGCCGCCCTTGTCGGTCTGGTTGCAAATCTCAGAAGCCTCAGGCATTGCATACTCAAAGTAAATGCTATCTTCGCCTCGAACAATCTTCTGACCATTCTTATCCACATAAGTACCTGTCAGCTGACCTTCCTTACCATCCTTATCATAGAGTTTGAAGGCACGGTTGAGCTGGAGATAATCTTCCGGATTACCCCAACGGCAATAAGAATAAGAATCCCAGAGGATGCCGTAGTTTTTATTCGAGATGACGAAAGGCACACTCACCTTGGTATTATACTGGAAGAGGTCTTCGTTCTTACCCTTCATGTTGAGTTCCTCGCTCTGATGCTGACCGAGACCATAGAACGCCTCGTTATCAGGAGAGTTGAAGAGCGCACGCCATGACCATCCATGCTTCTGTGCTTCAGGAACCTTGGCTATGTCTACACCGATTTCACGGTCAGGCACAGTGAACGGCTTGAAAGTCTTTCCGCCCTGAGCCACCTCATTGAGAAGGACATTGTCTTTCAGGTCATAGAAGGTAATCTGACCCGTAGCCTCGTTCATGACAGCACGCATGGCTGCTGTGGTAATGATGAGATTGTCTCCCTGCTCTTCCACCTTATACTTTGCCTTGCTGTTTTGAGGCACAATAATCAGACTCTGTTTGTTACGGAAACTCTGTTCGGCTGTAGCCTGAACACGGATAATCTTATCGCTCACCACCTGGAGGCGAATCTGACTAGGACCAAAATTCTGGTGTTGCTTCAACTGAACAGTGAGATAATTACCATTCTGGTTGAAACCTGCTGCCTGCATGCCTGTGGCACTCATCAGCAGCACTGCTGAAATCAATAATGTTTTAGTTAGTCTCATTTTATACGTTTAAAGGAAAGTTTAAAAATCTGCGGCAAAGATACGAGAAAATTCCCGTATCTTTGTGCGCAAATGTTTAATGTATGTGTATAAAATGTTAATCAGATGCGTAAACTACTCTGATTCTGACAGATTTTTACGATATTGAGACGGCGTAACGCCATACGCGTCTTGGAAGTATTTAGTGAAATAACGTGGATTATTGAATCCCACCTTATAGGCTATTTCACTAATGTTCAAGTCGCCCGAGCGCAGCAGATGCTCTGCAAATTTGATACGCTTGGTTCTGAGATACTCAGAAGGTGTAATACCCGTCAGCGAAATCATGCGTTTATATAATTGTACGCGTGAAATGCTAAGATGAGTACTGAGCGATTCTACCGATGTTTCAGGATTGCTCATATGATCGCGGATATAAACATTCACCTCATCAATAAATTTGCGGTCGGCCTCTGTTATTACATATTCTGTGCTCACATTCTTGCGTTTCTTCAAGAGGTTCAGAATACAGAGATTCAACATATCAATATCGAATGGTTTGGCAATATACTCGTCAGCACCACACTTCAGACTTTCCTTGCGTTGCTCATCTCCCATACGGGCTGAGAGCATGATGAAAGGTATGGCTGTTGTTTCGTCATTGTCCTTACACATCCGGCAGAGTTCGTTACCATCCATCACAGGCATCATCACATCGCTCAGGATGATGTCTGGACGACGGTCGATGATCTTGTTCCAGGCATCCTGACCATTGACAGCCTCAACAACCGTATAGTCTGTCAATACTTCGTTCATAAACTCACGGAAGTCCTCACTGTCGTCAACGAGGAGCACTACCGGTTTCTTGATCATCGATTCTCCTGGCTGATGCACATGTTTACTCATTCCGTAGAGAACGTTCTTACCTGCATCCGGATCATCATCAGCAGCCTGATGCACCGTGGTTATGATAGGTGCTGCACGCAGCGAACCGAGATGTGCCGTAGAATTGGAGGTAGTACTGGTCTCTATCGGAAGGTCAACCATAAAGATGGTTCCTCCGCTTGGATTATCTGTAACATCCACTTTTCCGCCATGCAGTTCGGCAAACTTCTTTACCAGATTCAGGCCTATTCCGCTACCACCCTGTGGTTGCATTTCAGTGCCATTGACCTGATAGAAACGCTCAAACACATGTTCCTTCTCCTTATCGCTGATGCCCTTGCCCGTATCAGATACTGAGATGCGGAGCATATCCGAATCCTTGTCACCAACACGCTGACGGAGTGCGATGCTCAGAGAAACGGTGATAAATCCTCCATCTGGCGTAAACTTATAAGCATTGCTCAAGAGGTTGTTCACAATCTTTCCTACCTTATCAGCATCGAATGACATCTGCAGACTAGGCACCGTAGAATCAAAGGCAAGCGTTACCTTGCTGTTTGCCAATGTACGGAACGAAGTACAGATATTATCCACGAAGCTCACGATGTCGATATGCGACAGCGTAAGTTTCTCCTTGTTCTGGTCTATCTTGCGGAAGTCGAGAATCTGGTTTACCAGATTGAGCAAACGGGTAGCATTGCGATGAATCATCTCCAGTTTTCTGCGTTTAGACTCTTCTCTTTCTTCCCGAATCATATTAACCAGCGGCGAGATAATCAAGGTGAGCGGTGTACGGAGTTCGTGGCTCACATTGGTGAAGAAGTTGAGTTTGAGTTCGTTCAACTCCTTGGTCTTCTTGATACTGTCTTCCTTGCTCTGGAGTTCGAATTTTACACGCTGCTTTTCGAGCATACGTTTACGGTAGAGATAGAAAGCTACACCTATTAATATAATATATACGATGAACGCCCAGATAGAGAGATAGAAAGGCGGGTGAATATGAATCTTCAGCGTGCTCACCTCTTCGCTCACACTACCATCAGCATTCACCACCTTTGCCTCCAGGACATAGCTGCCCGAAGAGAGATTGGTAAAGGTTGCCTCCGGACGTCCTTCCGGTGTCAGCATCCACTTGTCATCAAGTCCCTTCATGCGATAGAGGAAACGGCAACGTGCCGGAATACTTACCTGGTCGGAAGCCAGCTGTATGGTAAACGCCTTATCCTTATAACTGAGATCCAGTTCAGGATTCGTATCAAGCGATTTTTCCAGAGGCACTCTTCCCTCAAACTCCTCACCAGCCTTGAGCGGATGATCGAAGAGTACGAAACCGCTAAACAAGACTTTTGCATGTTTCTGGGCAGGAAGGATCTTGGCAGGATTGATGATATTAATACCATCCTGACCGCCGATGGCGATGGCTCCATTTCTCATCAGACAGGCAGAACGCTGGTTAAACTGGCGGCTCTGCAAGCCATCGAGCGAATTGAAGCTGATCATCGTAATGTCCCATTTGCCCTGATTATTCTTGGTCAGCGTAACACGGGTAACGATAAATTCAGAAACCAGCCAGATGTTATGCTGCTTATCTTCGAGCACCATACAGCCTACCGTACCCTGCGTACCATTGAGGTCATTGATTGACTCCAACTGTCCTGAAGCCTCATCATACATGGTGACACCCGCAGGCGAAGCCATCCACAAGATGCCTCGGCTATCCTTCATCATGTAATTCAGGGAAGGACTAGGGAAAGGCTGTCCGTCCTTGGTTGTATTCACATTGGTTACCTTTCGGGTTCCGAAATTAAAGATTGAATAGTTCTGCGAATGACCTATCAGAATTTCATCTTTATTCGGCAGGAAGAGCGAGTTGATAAAATCGCTGGTAATACCCGAATTCTGAACATTGTAGGTTGTAAACTTTCCGCTCTCAGGATTATAAATCTGGAAGCCTGAGCCCAAGGTTCCGATAATCAGGCGATGATACGGATCTTCGGCAAGACACCAGACGCTGTTATTGGCAAGTCCGCCAGGAGCTGCCTGAAAACTCTTCCATTTACCGTTTTTATATTGGGCAAGTCCACCATTGAAGGTTCCGAAATACATCGTACCATCAGCCATGGTTACGCTGCTGACCACAATATCCGAAGCCAGACCGGTTTCAGCCTGTGAGAATCGCCAGCTCTGTCCGGTAAGCGGACTGTAGCATACAATTCCGCTATCATTGGTTCCGCACCAGAGATTACCATTCAGATCCTGCGTGATTGTACACACATCACCAAGCGGAATAGTTGTGAATTTCTGAGCGGCAGGCGAATAATAAGCCACGCCGTTCTTGTAACTACCTACCCAGATAGCTCCCTCATCATCCACATAAACCTTCTGCAGGGAATTGTCAACGATACTTCCCTTTGCTTCGGAATGAACATACTGACGGCAGATTTTGCGTTTGAAATCAACGAAGAAGAGACCGTTATGGTCGGAAGCCACCCAAAGATTGCCTGCCTTATCGCGGGCAATATCACGCATCAGAATACGGGTTGGGCAAGGAATAGCAATGCCCATGTTTGTAAGATAAGAACGGGCATCGGTCCATTTTCCGGTTTTAGACTGATACACATAATTGGCATTGCTTACTGAAACCCAGAAACCTCCTATACCATCATAGAAAGTATAGGCACCATTATCACCGGCAGCTTTATGGTTAGCAAGGAAGGAATTGTACCAGAGAACCTTCTGTTTCTGTCCGTTGACACGGCAGATTGTACCATCAGCATAGGTAATGAGCGCATCGCCGTCAACCTCGGTTATTTTACTGATATTTCCCTCTTTCAGACAGCCCGGCTGAGCCTTTTTGGTAAATTTAAAAAGATAAGTATTTTTTGTTTTGGCATTATGAAAGTAGAGTCCCTGTCCGTAGACAGCTATCCACATGTTCTTATCCTTATCTATCAGGAGTTTATAAGGAGGTCCCTGCACGTGGATGTTTTTGAGCCATTCTTCCGGTTTGCGTTCAAACTGCTCTTCATCATATTTGTAGATGCTGTACCCCACAGAGGTATGCACCCAGATATTTCCATCATAGTCTTGCTGAAGTTCATCTACCGAATTGTTAGGCAGCGACTTATCATCAGTGTTGCTATAATAGAAAGTTTTCATACGGAAGCCGTCAAAGCGGCACAGTCCCGACTGGGTACCGAACCAGATGTAGCCTCTGGTGTCCTTGAGGATGGCACCCACCTGACTGTTCGTAAGTCCATCATGATTGGTGAGGCTGCTGAATTCTACGTTTTCATAGGCAGCCCATGCCCTCTCCGGCTGCATGAGCAGCAAGAGCAGAAACAGCACGATGGCATGTTTCAAGTAGTTTTGTTTTTTTATCATCATAATCGTAGGTTTATATATATTTATCTGAAAAGATATTTTATTTCTATAATAGGTTTTATTTCACGTCTTTTTTTTCAGAACTTTCGCGTATTTTCAGTATCATCGGTACCACTTTCTTGTAGATTTTTTCATCTCCATTGATACTTCTCATGAGAAGATCGCAGGCTGTGGTTCCCTGTTCGTGCGCCTTGTCCATGATAGCCGAGAGTTTCGGCGTAACGAAGGCAGCAGTATCACCATCGGTAAAACCGATGATAGCAACATCCTCTGGTATGCGGAGCCCTTTTTCCTTGATAGCATCGAAGGCGGCATAAGTGATAATATCGTTAAAGGCGAGGATGGCATCAGGTCTGTCCTCCTTTTCGAGGAGACGGAGGGTAGCGTTTCGGGCCACATCGAAATCGATTCTGTCGCAGACTACGAGGTCACGGTCGATAGGGATACGGTTCTCTCTCAGCGCCTCCAGATAACCGTGTTTTCTGCGGCGCACCATATCAAGATGGTTTGGACCGCCGATGAAGGCGATGCGGCGCGAACCGGTATCTATCATATGCTGGGTAGCCTCTTGGGCGGCAACATCACCATTGCCTACTACCTGGGAGAACTTATCTTCTAAGCAACAACGGGCAAAGAACACCAGTGGAACTCCCATCTTATGCAACTGCTCGAAATGAGAATAGTCGACCGTATCCTGTGCCAGACAGGCGATGATGCCTTCCACATGCATATTCAGGAAGTTTTCTACCGCTCTCTTCTCGTGTTCTGTATTCTCGTGGCTATTGGCGCTGATCACCGAATAACCATTCTTTACGGCATAATCTTCTATACCATCCAGCACGGCAGCATAATAATGAGTCACCAGATTTGGCACAATTACACCAATCACCCTAGGTGCTTCTTTTCTCAGGCTCTGTGCAAAGGGGTTTGGTCGATAATTGAGTTCCTTGGCAAGGTTTTTCACCTTTTGAGTCATCTCCTCACCCACTTCATGGCTGTTTCGCAGGGCTCTAGATACAGTTGCTATGCTGACGCCAAGTTGATCGGCGAGGTCTTTCAAAGATGTTCTTCGTTGTTTCATTTGTTAGTTTACGCTTATTATTGACATACATTTTGTATCCACAAATTCTGCATATTTTGCCTTTCCGACTGCAAAGTTAGTGAATTCTTTGCAAAGATAACAATTTCTTTCGAAAACGCAAACGTTTACGTTATTATTTTTCTGAAAAAATTTATTTTATAAGAAAAAAACTCGTAATTTTGCAAACTGAAAAGTAATGAATAGTTGATAATAAGTTAGTTAGAAACAAGCGTGGGTTTGGAATGTCGGGAGACAATCCAACCTCTTTTTTTATGTCCCAATGCCAACAGATTACCTGCCAGGATACAAAAAACAGGATACAAAAAAAGATGAGGGCACATACTGAATACTGCCCCCATCTGATATGGTTATTACTGCTTAAAAACAAATTTCTTCTGTCCGGGATAGTTAACGAATATCGCTACCAGCAGAGATACAATACTCTTCGGAATCATATAATGCAGCTGAATATGTTCGTGCGCATTCAGAAATTCGGTCAGGGCGATGGTGCCGCCCGAATTGAGCATCCAGCTGATGCCCCAGATAATAAAATAGCGCCAGGCTACACTCTTTTTCTTGCTCTTGGAATCGCCGAACACATAACGGTAATTCAGTATGCAGTTGGTAATGCCGCCACTTATCACTCCCAGTGCATTGGCAAGTCCGTAATAAATGCCGATGATATCTGAGAGGAAGAATGCCAGTCCGAAGTCTACCACAGAGGCGCAGGAGGCGGTCAGTTCCGCCTTGCCGAAGGTTACGAGTTCTTCTTTAATCTTGCCCATAATCTCTTGGATTCCATAAGCAGTACGCCTACTATCGTAGTAAGAATACCCAACATGACATCGATGATATAATGATGACCTGAATAGACTGCCGTCCACCAGATTCCCAGACAAATGCAGGCGAAGAGCACCACCGTATACCAGCGTTTACGGCTCATCACAGCATAAATCGTGGTGAGGAACATATAGGCAGCATGCAGGCTAGGCACGGCAGCAAAGACATTGGCATTCTTGCCATAGAGTCCGTGGAACACGTGAAGTCCGGTCATTTCGTCCCATCTGCCCAGACCAGCCACATTGCCCGGTGTATTGAGCACAGCCTCGAAGCCATAGTTCATCGCATACCAGGGCGGAGCAGCCGGATAGATGTAGTAGCCGATGAAGCCGATGACATTCACCAGCAGGAAAGCCCAGGAGAAACGCTTGAACCAGTTAAGCTGTTTCGTAAGATACAGATAAAGGGCAAACGCGATAGGCACCGGAACCCAGCAGAGATAGAAGATGCCTGCCCAGAAATCGGCAAAACCGCAATGGTGAACCTTAAAGTATTCGCCCGGAATCATCAGCTGGCTATGGTCGGCTACAGCCTGCAGTTCTGCGCCGGATGAAGCAGCAATGCCGAAGAGCGACTTTTCTGCATGATAGAGATTCGCCACGTCAATATCGTTTACCATATAGTTAGGATAAAGGCGCATCGAATCGTAGATGATTCCAAAGAGGAACCAAGGCAGAAAATAGAAGGCAAAACGGCGTGTCTTCTTCCAGGCTGCGAGTACCGCCAGGAGGATAATCAGATAGATACTAAACACTTTTTT
>JAJWAL010000076.1:0-15068 GCA_021618535.1 Segatella copri
TATACCCAGGGCGATGCCCTGGGCTAGGAGCTTCTGCCCTTTCAGGGCGTGTGGCGCAAAACTTGCAAAGTTCAGTAGTTTATAGACGGAAAAAGGAAGCAGAGCAAAAAGAAAACTAATCATAAAGTTCAAAGCTCAAAGTTCAAAGTTCAAAGTAAAAAAGGAAGCCAAGGCAAAAACAAACTTGCCAGGCTTCCTTTTATTTCATTTATATAAACAAGAACCACTATACCAAGGTTCTGCGCTTAAACTTATCCAATCAGCGAAAAGCACATTCTTTATGCCCTTTTCACCTTTAATCCGTTTTCGATACTAACCAGTTCATCGCTGAATCCAGCATCAATCTTCAGTCTTTCTTCCACTTTTGAACAACTGTGGATAACTGTGCTATGATCGCGATTACCAACGAGTTTGCCGATTCTCGAAGCAGGCATTTTGGTATATTTCTGTGCCAGATACATCGTTACCTGTCTTGCCACGACATAATCACGCTTACGGCTCTTGCTGTTCACGGCAGTAACCGTTACATTATAATGATGGCAAACCGTTTCAACGATATCATCGATGGTGAGCGGCTTATCATCCACCTTCACCGCACGCTTGATGACGCGCTCCGCCAGACGGATATCAATGCTGCTGTTATAAACGATGCTGTAAGCCAGAAGACCGTTGATGGCTCCCTGCAAATCGCGCACACTTCCGTTACAGGTCTGGGCGATGAAAGAGATGACATCTACCGGAATCTTCAAACCGTCACGACGAATCTTATTGCTCAGGATATCCACACACAACTGGATATTCGGCTTCTCCAACTCGCAGACCAGTCCGCAAGAGAAACGGGTGAGCAGACGGTCTGGCATATCCTTCAACTCTACCGGAGGGCGGTCGCACGCCAGGATAATACGCTTTCCGTTGCGGAAAAGGTGGTTGAAGATATGGAAGAAGGTATTCAGAGTCTTCGCCTTACCAGCCCACTCCTGGATATCATCCACAATCAGCATATCAATAGACTGATAGAAGTTGATGAAATCATTGCTCGCATTATGGAGCACGGCATCGGTATACTGGGTCTGGAAAAGACGGGCACTCACATAGAGCACACGCTTCTGAGGATACATCTGCTTCGCTTTCAGACCGATGGCATTCACCAGATGCGTCTTACCGCTACCCGAAGGTCCGTAAATGAACATTGGGTTAAACTGGGTGGTGTTGGGATGCTCAGCAATAGACAATCCTACGGAACGAGGCAGCTTATTGCTGTCACCCTCCATATAATTGTTGAAAGTAAGCTTCGGATCTAACTGTGTATCAATGTCTTCCTGCTGCTGGGGAGCGGCAGGCTGGGCAGCCGTCTGCTGGGCACGCTCACGAGTTTGCTTTGCCATATCAGCATCGTCTGGATCTGCCTCTATATCTTGAGAAAGCTTATGCTCCTTATCGGTAACAACACGATAAGTGAGACGGATTCCTTCACCAAAATTACGATGCAGCACCTTACTTAACAAGTCAACGAAGTTCTGTTCCAAGTACTCGTATACGAACGGACTCGGAACCTGCACCAACAAAGTCTTTGTCGACGGCTTGTACGATTCAAAGACGATTGGCTTGAACCATGTGTTATATTGCTGCTCTGTTACACTGTCCTTTATGAGCAAAAGACTGTTGTCCCAGAGGGCTTTTGGACTTGCTAACATTGATTACTTATATTATTAATACTTTAATTCTTTAAATGACGGGACGCACCGAAAGATGCGAAATCACGTGCAAAGTTACAAAAAAAATAGGAGAAATGCAAATCCCCTTATTTAAAACATTTTAATAGATAGCCTTTAAATTACTGAATACCAAACACTTGTCTAAAATACAAATATAGCAGACTGAAAATCAGTGAAACAATAATGTAACGTCCCCGAAACGGCTAACAAACAAACAGTTTGCGAGTCATTTCGGGGCGTGAAACATACCGAATCTTATTTAGACTAAATTTATTTAGCTCAGACTCTTTTTACTTGTCTTTTCTACCGAAAACAGAGAAATGGACATAGCGCTTCGGATGTGCCTTCAAGTCGATAACCAGAGAGTCGGCATGACTCATGGTTGACGTCAGATTGTCGTACAGCTTGGTATCGTTCATCAGCAATCCGAGGCTACCCTGGTTGCTATTCAGCTTCTCAGTAAACTGATGAGCACTCTCCAAAGTCTGGTTCACCTTGTTCAAAGTGCCCTGCACATCGAGACTGGCCAGATTAGCAGTCAGTCGGTTGGTATTATCCAGCACGCCGTTTGCCTTACCTATCATCCCCGGAACCTGCTTATTGAGACCCGCCATCAGGGTATTCAGTTCACGGGTAGAAACGGTGAGGTTGCTTGTGATGGTTTCCACATTATGCAGCGAAGCCGCCAGAGCCGGATCAGCCAGCAGTGCATTCACGCTGGTAAGGATAGAATCCAACTTAGGCAACATCTTTTCCACTACCGGAATCAGGTTGGCAGCCTTATCCATCATGCCTCCGTTTACGGCACCCGGAATAACGCCACCCGGTTCTACTCTTTCGCGCGGATTGTTTGCCAGAAGCAGATTCACCTGCAGGTTACCCATCAGGTCTTTCACTATCTCGGCTTTACTGCCCTGCGGGATTCTCAAGTCCTTGATAATATCCACCTTTACCTTGATAGGACCATTCTCCTTATAATCATATTCCATCCCATCTACGGTACCTACCTTATAACCATCCGCATAAATAGGCGTAGAGGCACCCAGTCCCTGGATGTCATCAAACGTCATATAATAGGCGTTGTTGGTAGAGAACAGATTCATGCCTTTCAGAAAATTGATTCCGAAATACATAATCAAAATACCGACAATAGCTACAAGAGCTATCTTGATTTCTTTTGTTAGCTTCATATTTATCTCTTTATATATTCGTGCTTATATCTTATCCTTACTCAGGTCAATCAGCGGTTTCTGTTCTGTTTGAACTCACGTATAGCCTGATTCACATCATATTTCTTTCCATTCTTGAAAGCTATGATGAAAGCTTCCGGGAACTTCTCGGCAAGCGTCTTGCGCAAGCGGAAAATCTCATTATAGTTGGTAGAGGCTCCCATCGTATATTTCACCATATTGCCTTCCTGATAACTGTCATAATCGGTTTCGCCCTTGAAATGGGCATCGCCCTTGCGGAGCGTGCGGTTGCTGACAAATATCTGAAGCTTGAAGACAGGCGCATCAGCTACATTGGCTTTATGCTGTGCCGGCTTGTTCTGAGCTACAGTTCTGTTCTGCTGGTTCTGTCTGTTCTGCTGCGTCTGTCTGTTCTGCTGGGCAGGCTTATCCTGCTGGTTCTGTCTTCTGTTCTGCTGAACCGTTCTAGCCTTTTCCACTCGGGTTTCCACCTGCTTCACCGTTCTTCTCGGCGCAGTATCCGCCTCCTCAGCACGGCGCTCATTCTTTTCCTGCTTCTTATCAGAAACAATTCTGGCTACCGACACCGATTCGGTATCAGCAGCACGATAAGGCACCGAGATGGATTTATCGTATTTATTGCGATATTGCGCAAAACCTTCGTAGATACCTCGGGCGATATCATCCACCCTGCTGGCATCGTTGAGCAGATTTTCTTCATCGGCAGTGGTGATGAAGCCGAGCTCTATCAGACAGCTAGGCATCGAGGTTTCTCTGAGAACCAGGAACCCAGCCTGATGCACACCCTTATCCGGACGGTTGGCACCGTTGCATACCTTTCGCTGGATATTGCGCGCCAGTTCTACGCTTCTTTCCATATTCTTACCCTGTATGAACTCGAAGATGATGTAACTCTCAGAAGATCTCGGATCGAAACCCTGATAGGTCTGCTGATAGCCCCTCTCCATCGAGATAACGGAGTTCTCTCGCATAGCCACATCGAGATTATCCTTGGCACGGTGCATACCGAGCGTATAGGTTTCGAAACCGCGGGCTATCTTACCGGCAGGCAACGCATTGGTATGAACCGAGATAAACAGGTCGGCATTGGCGCGGTTGGCGATATTGGCACGCTCCTTCAGAGGAATGAAGACATCCGTCTTGCGGGTATAGATGACTCTCACATCCGGCATATTGCGCTCAACATATTTGCCAAACTGCAATGCCACAGAGAGATTGATATTCTTTTCTTTGGAAATAGCACCAAGTGCACCCGCATCATGACCGCCATGACCTGGGTCGATAACGAGTGTGAAGCGGCGGTTGGCGCCCGTCGCTGTCAGCACCAACATACACAATAGGGTCAATATGAGTGTTATTTTCTTCAACATATCTTTCTGATGATTTTGCAAAATTACTACTTTTGTATCAGAAAACCTAAATCTACTATAAAGTTTTATCATTTGTTAATACAACTTCTACCCCTGCGCCGTCACAATCTGCTCCAAAAGGTGGATTAACTTTGGTAATGGCGAGTTGTATTTCCTGAATAGCCGGGTATTCTGCAAAGAGTCGCTTTCCTATCCTTCCGGCTACATGTTCCAGCAGTTTGCCAGGTATCTCCATCTCCTGTTTCACGAGTTCATAGAGTTCTGCATAGTTGAGGGTTCCAGCCAGTTCATCGGTTTCCATGGCTCTGGAGAAATCATATTTCACCTCCAGATTCACCACATAGTCGTTGCCCACCTGGGTTTCCTGTGGCAAAACACCATGATAGGCATGGAAACGGACGTTCTTTAAGTATATCTTACTACTAAAAAGCATAGTTTATATCAGTTTCTATCTTGGGGATTAGGATTCGGAATCGCTATCATCGTAAAGTTTCATCAGGCTGCCGTCCTTCAGATATCTCTTCAGGGCTGTTACAACACCTTTCTTCCAGGTATTGATGTTATCTGAAGTAAGCTGGAGCTGATAAACGAGTTTGATGACATGTTCGATAGGCATACGGTAGCGCAGCACACCGGAAATCAGCTTGGCATAGTTCCAGTATTCAGGATTAAACTTCTCGCTCAATCCCTCAACCGTAATCTTATAGCCTCGCTTGTTCACAAACTGGAAGTCGTATCGCTTCAAGCCTCCGTCAAGAATAGTCTTCACAATCTTACCTTTGCTTACAGATTTAGGCAGCATGATACCCTCGTCCTCATCCTGCAAACCCGTGAAGATTTCGTATGGATGACCATCGAGCAGTCCTACCAGAGCCACCCATTTCTCCTTATTATTCTGGAATCGCACCACATCGCATTCCAGTTCTCTAGGTCTCACCTCCATCACTTCAGGAGAGAAAACAGGGAGATGAGTTTCCTCAGAAACAACATTGGCTATCTGATCATAGAGTTTATTCCAATCAGACTGTTCTACATGATAATTCTGATGAAGTGTTGCCAGATTAGCATTCAATTCATCTATAAGAGCCTTGGAAGCCTCTTCAAAAGTCATATTTTCAGTATATTTCATATCAAACGTTTCATATTTAGGTGCAAAATTAAACTTTTATTTCTAAAATCTGAAACGTTTTGGCATATATTTCACTAAAAAAGCGAAAGAAAGACAACTTTTTGGGAAACTTTCACTAACTTTGCAGCAAAATAGGGTTCTGAAATGGAACAGAACTCCTATATATAATAAGGTATAATGATAAAATAAAAAAGATATGGAATCGATTAAGAACAGAACAAGCATCAGAAAATATGCAGAGAAGGAAGTATCAGAAGAACTCCTGAACCGCCTTTTGGAAGAGGCAGAGCGTACCCCGACAATGGGAAACCTGCAGCTTTACAGCGTTGTGGTAACAAGAAGCGAAGAAGGAAAGAAGGCACTGGCACCAGCCCACTTCAACCAGCCGATGGTAACAGGAGCCCCAGTTGTCCTCACCATCTGTGCCGATTATCGCCGCACTACCCTCTGGGCTGAGAACCGCAAGGGTACCCCGGGCTATGACAACATTCTCTCGTTCATGAATGCAGCTACCGATGCACTTCTCTTCACCCAGACCTTTACCAATCTGGCAGAAGAGGCTGGCTTGGGTACTTGCTTCCTCGGAACCACAGTATATATGCCAAAGATGATTATCGACACCCTGAAGCTCCCTAAGCTCGTAATGCCAGTAGCCACATTGACCATCGGCTGGCCGGCAGAACATCCAGCCCTGAGCGACCGTCTCCCTCTGCGCAGCATCATCCACCACGAGCATTTCGAGGATTATACCCCAGAAAAGATAGACGACTTCTATGCAGAGAAGGAAGCTCTTGAAGAAAACAAAGAGTTCGTTCGCATCAACAACGTAGAGACCCTAGCCCAGGTTTTCACCGACATCCGATATACCAAGAAAGATTGCGAGGCGATGAGCGTTGGGTTTATCGAAGCCCTCAAGCAACAAGGATTTCTTTAAAGGTAAAAAAGTAAAAAGGTAAAAAGGTAAAAAAAGCCTAGCGGAATGTTAACCAGCGAGGTGCTCTTTTTACCTTTTTACTTTTTTACTTTTTTACTTTTTCGTTATTCAACCACGATTGGCTTGTACTTAGGAACCAATGCCTTCATGATGCACCAGCCTACGAGGTAAGCAACACTACAGATGCAGAATACAATCATGTAGGCACCTGGCTTGCCATCGAAGCCCATGAAGCTGAAGGCGGAACCCTGACCATCTGCATAGGTGAAGAGCATACCGGAACCCTTGTTGATCAGGAAAGAACCGATACCACCTGCCATCGCACCAATACCGGTGATGGTAGCTACAGTTGACTTAGGAAACATATCACCGATGGTTGAATAGAGGTTAGCTGACCAAGCCTGATGACCTGCACCGAGCAAACCGATGATGATAGCTGGCCACCATGCACTGTACTCACCCATAGGCTGGGCAATGAGACCGAGCAATGGGAAGCAAGCGAAAATCAACATCGCACGCATTCTACCGATATATGGATTCATACCCTTCTTGTCTACAAAGTAGGTTGGCAAGTAACCACCACCAATACTCAATACTGTTACGATAGCATAGAGTGTGAAGATGAGGGCGATACCCATACCTGAGTCTGAAGAATAACCATACTGGTCAGAGAAGTAAGCAGGTGCCCAGAAGAGGAAGAACCACCAAACACCATCAGTCATCAACTTACCTACGATGAATGACCAGGTCTGACGATAGGTAAAGCACTTCAGGAAACCGATAGTCTTCTCCTCACCGGCAGTCTCTGTCTCTTTCTCAGCCTCAACCTTATCGAGGTTCTCATCCTGCTCAATATAAGTAAGCTCAGCCTTGTTCACATGCTTGCTCTTAGATGGCTTTTCATAGAGCCACATCCAGAGACCCATCCAGATATAACCGAGCACACCGATGATGATGAATGCCCACTCCCAACCCATGTGGCGAGCCAACAATGGAATGGTAGCTGGAGCTGCCAAAGCACCTACAGAAGCACCACTGTTGAAGATAGCGGTAGAGAAAGCACGGTCTTTCTTTGGGAAATACTCGGCTGTTACCTTGATGGCTGCAGGGAAGTTACCAGCCTCACCCACAGCAAGAATCAAACGGCAAGAGAGGAACAGCCATACACTGATTGTAGCAATCGCTACGGCTGCATCACTACCAGCCTGTACCATGCGGAGCGCCTCGATAGAATCATAACCTTCCATCTGCATAGCTACCCAACCGCAACCGGCGTGCATCACAGCACCTGTTGACCATACGAAGATGGCGATGAGATAACCTTTCTTAGTGCCCATCCAGTCAACGAACTTACCTGCGAAGAGGTTGGCGATGGCATAGAAGATGGAGAAAAGACCGGTAATGGTACCATAGTGATCATCTGTCCAGTGAAATTCTGGAGCAATGAAGTCTTTCCATGTTAATGACAGAACCTGACGGTCCATGTAATTGACTGTGGTTGCGATGAAGAGCAGTGCACAGATTACCCAACGGAAGTTGGACATTTTACTTGTTGTAATAGGACTCATTTTGCAAAAAGCTTTTAAGCGTTATACTTATTTTTATTTTAGATTACTATTTAGACGGCAAAGCCTGGCTTATGTTAATCATGAACCAGGTTGCCATATCACGTATTTTATTATTCCAATGTAGGAATCTTCACTACCTGCATATCGTTATAGATCAGATTCTCACCTGCCATACCCCAGATAAAGGTATAGTTGCTGGTACCTGCTGCACAGTGGATAGACCACTCTGGAGCAATCACAGCCTGCTCATTGTTCAACCAGATAGGACGTGTCTCCTGTGGCTCACCCATTACGTGGAGAATCTTCTGACCCTCTGGTACATTATAATAAAGATATGTCTCCATACGACGGAGGTGAGTATGAGCTGGCATGGTGTTCCATACAGAACCCTCCTTCAACTCAGTAACACCCATCTGCAACTGGCAGGTACGAACGCCGGCTACACCGTCGATAATCAACTGGTGAATCACGCGGTCGTTGCTCTCCTTCAGACTACCAGCCTTGATGTTGTTGGCATCCTTCAGGGTAACCTTCTTGGTAGGATATGTCTGATGAGCACAAGCGCTGTTCATATAGAATTTAGCTGGCTTAGCTGCATCCTTGCTGCTTACTTCGATGTTCTTGGCACCACGGCCTACGTAGAGAGCCTCCTGGAAACCGAGTGTATACTTCTTGCCGTCAACGATAACAGTACCCTCGCCACCGATGTTGATGATACCCAACTCGCGGTTATCGAGCAGATTCTTCTGATCGTTTGGCTTGTCTGTATAGAGAGGAGCGATAGAAGTCAGCTTCAAAGGAGCGGTTGTTGGCTCAGCACCACCGATGAGGAAGCGGTCGAACATGGTGTATGTCCAGTTTACCTCGCCTGGAGCAAACACCTTCTCGATAGCGAATTCACCGCGAAGGCGGTCTGTTGTATAGTGCTTTGCATCCATCGGATTGCTTGCATAACGAACATTGTAGTTAGTGTAGGCATTTTCTGCCTTCACTTCATAACCACATTTTCCACACTGGCCAAAAGCCTGACTTGCTGTTAATACCATTGCTGCTAATATTAATGTTAATTTCTTCATAATTATCTTGTTTTTACCTTTTTACCCTTTTACCTTTTTACTTTTTTCCTCCTTCACGATGCGCTGACGATTGATAACCATCATGGCTACTGTGATGACTGCGAGAACACCCATACCTACGTATGAAAGCTTCACACCGCGATAGATAACCCATCCGAAGAGAGAGGATGCGAAATCAATAGCACCGCCTGAGAATCCGTCAGGGATATGAGCAGCATTATCGCCTGTTGCTGCATAAACCTGGTTGGCTGCCAGCGTAAAGTCTGGTGCCATATCGGTAACGAAATAGAGACCGATGACGAGAGTTACCAGACCGATGATAAGCGTCTTCACCACATTACCTCTTGTAAATGGCAGAATCATTGGGAAGAGGTAGAACATACCTGCCAACGAAGCCAAAGGCAAGAACTGGTTGCCTGGCAGGAAGACTGCGATAGCAAGGATAACCGGAATCAGAATCACAGATGCTACCAGGGTAGTTGGATGTCCGATAACCAGCGCAGGACTCATACCGATATGAACCTTCTTGCCGTTAAACTTGGTCTTCACCAACTCCTGTGTCTTCTCTGAGATAGGCTTCAAACCGTCGATAAACAGGGCTGTGATACGTGGAATCAACTCCATCACGGCTCCCATCGTTACACCCAGGAAGAGAATCTTCTTGATATCGAGCTGGGCTGCCCAACCTATCAGGGCACCTACGATAACACCGAGTACCAGTGGCTCGCCGAGCACACCGAACTTCTTCTTCAGTCCCTCTGCATCGATATCGAGCTTAGAGAAGCCCGGAATCATATCGAAGAGCTTGTTGAAGACGATAGCGAATGGCATGAAACTCTGGCAGAATGGCTGCGGAATTGAGATACCATCCAAATCGTAATATTTCTGGAATCTGTCGGCTGTCAGGTCTGCACAAACCAGGGTATTGATGTAGCAGACGATAGCTGCGAAATAGCCCCAGAGCAAACTCTGACCCATCACGAAGTAAGCCACCGCACCGATAAAGGCGAAGTGCCAGTAGTTCCAGAGGTCGATATTTACGGTACGTGTTGTCTTGGTAATCAGCATCAGGAAGTTGACACCCAGACATATTGGGATAATCAAAGCTCCCACTGCTGTATTGTAAGCTACAGCTGCAGCTGCAGGCCATCCCATGTCAAAAACGTTTAACTGTAGGTGGTAGATGTCAGAAATAGCCTTCAATGGGTCGTTGAAGTTGGTAGTCAGCAATGCTGTTACCACGCCCAAGCCTACGAAACCCACGCCTACGAAGAGTCCCGACTTCAAAGCCTTTCCGAATTTCATGCCAATACACAGACCGATGACCGTGAAGATGATAGGCATCATCACGCTCGCACCGAGACTGATAATATAGCTAAATACTTGTTCCATTTTAAATTTTTGAATTGTTTAATTGTTAGAAAATACTCGACAAGGAGCACCCTCTTTTGTCTTTAGATGATTTGTTGTGTGCAAAGATACACTTTTTTCTTCAATTACAATACGTTTTTAAAGAAAAGAACGCCTAAAAAGGCAAAAAATAGCGAAATCGAGCATTTGTTTTGAGTTTCAAGTGGTTGTGGCAGTAGTTGGCTTTAAGTGGCATAGACGAGGAAATGCAAAAAACGCAGATTGAGGAAATAGAAACGCTTTCAAATCATTACCTCGCAGAAACGCCCTAATAAGCATTTTTAACGGTGGCGGTTCATATTTCACCATTCTGCGTAAGTTTTGGTTTTGCCATGCAACTCTCATAGTTTAATTTTGCACCGAACAAAAAAGTAAGAATTATGAGATGCACTTTCAAGACAGTCTTCTATGTAAATGGAAGCAAGGAGAGAAACGGAATTGTCCCTATCATGGGACGAGTGACAATCAACGGAACTATCGCACAGTTCAGTTGCAAGCAGAGCGTTACCAAGGCTATTTGGAATGCCAAGGGCAACAGAGCCACAGGCAAGAGTAAGGAAGCCAAGGAGGTGAACTTTGCGCTTGACAACATCAAGGCTCAAATCACCAAGCATTACCAGCGACTTTCCGACCGTGAGGCGTTCGTTACCGCTGAAATGGTGAGAAATGCCTACCAAGGCATAGGCACGGAGTATGAGACCTTGCTCAGAGCCTTTGACAAGGAGAACGCTGCTTTTGCCAAGCGTGTAGGCAAGGACAGAGCCAAGAACACCTACCGCAAGTATCTGACGGTAAGAAAGTACGTTGCCGAGTTTATTAAGTATCAGTACAAGCGCAGCGATATGTCCATGAATGAGCTTACCGAGGAGTTCATCCGTGACTATTGCCTGTATTTGAAGAATGTTGTCGGACTAGCGCAGTCCTCCATTTGGATTTACTCCATACCACTGAAACATATCGTAACGGCAGCCCACTACAACGGCAAGATACCGAGAAATCCATTTGCCATGTACCACGTTGACCCAGACCACAAGGAACGTGAGTTCTTGACCTTGGACGAGCTTACCGCCATGACAGAGATAAAGTTGGAAGACCCGAACATGGCATTTGCGAGAGACCTTTTCATCTTTGGCTGTTGGACAGGTATATCTTTCATCGACATCAAGAATTTGACGGAAGATAACATCAGCATAGTAAACGATGCTCCTTGGATTATTTCCAAACGTCAGAAGACAGGTGTGCCTTTCCAAATCAAGCTGATGGATATTCCCATGCTGATTATTGAGAGATACAAGTCTTTCAGAAAAGACAACCACTTGTTCAATATCGGTAATCTTGACAGCATCAATAAGCGCATCAAGAAAGTTGCAGCAATGTGTGGTATAAAGAAGCGTGTGTCATTTCATGTCTCACGTCATAGTTGGGCAGTTTTAGCCTTGGAATATGGTATGCCGATAGAGAGCGTGAGCAAGATTCTTGGTCACACGAATTTCACCACGACACAGATATATGCCAAGGTGACAAGCACCAAGCTTGACCATGACATATCTGTCTTTGAAAGTCGAATCAAGGGGCATTTGCCTGCAATGGGAGGGATGGCATGAAAAGGACTGTAATCACCGTGGACGGAAATGGAATGCTATCCATTCCGTCCAACCTGGAGGACTTGTGGATGAGTGAAAATGAGTTGGTAGATATGCTTTATGTCACAACCCCGAAGCTCAAAGCCGTGATAAGAGCCATATATAAAGAAGGTATGTTGTTGATGTCGGAAGTCCAAAAGAGGCAAAAACTTTCCAAAGATGTTTGGCAAACGCTGTATGGATTCCCTATGGTTGTTGCCATTTGCTTCCGTCTAACCTCCAATGGTGCAGCGCAACTTCGTGATGCTATCTTCAAGAGGTTGTACGGAGCAAAAGAGAAAACAGCCATTGTCCTGCAAATCTACGGAGGGACAAATGCCTTCAGCTAAGAATGGTCGCATTTTTGACGCTTCGATTATTCACTGTCGTATTGACTTGCCTACGTACTGATTCACTGTCGTATCAAGCATTTCTATGAAGAATGCGGAGCTGCCGATGTCAAACGTTTTACATATTTATCGTATGACATATAAAACGTATGACATGCAGGAATACATTTTTGTTCATCCCGAGGAAAGGTTTACCAGCAAGCCTTTCTTCGGGATTTTCCGTTTTATCTTATCCCGAAAGGCTACATCAACCACCTTGATTTCCAATCTTTTAACATTGTCGGTGCAAACTTCTCCATTCTGCGCAAGTTTGTGTTTTGCGTTTTGATTTTCCACCCTTACCTTTGCAACTTTAATTTTATCAACTCACAAAGGTTAGATTATGAGCAAGACAAACGACAACAATCAGCCTGTAGGCGTGGCAAATGCAAAGCCACAGGCAGCACCTCCGACAAACGAGGTGTTCATCCGTGTTGGCACTACCTTGTACAAGGTGGTTGACCAACCTACCATCACAGGAGGAAAGGTAAGAAAACGCATCCCATGGAATATGGAGACATTGCGTCAGGACTACGGCAAGGAGTTCGTCAAGTACGTTCACAAGTATGACGGCTTCTGTACCGTTCCCGAGCATGTGAACCACCGCACGGTGATAGATGGTTTTCTCAACCTTTACGAACCGATAGGACACAAGCCGATTCAAGGTGACTTCCCGAACATCAAGAAATTGGTAAGTCACATCTTCGGTGAACAATACGAGCTTGGCATGGACTACCTGCAACTGCTCTATCTCAGACCTGTGCAGAAGTTACCAATTCTGCTACTTGTATCAGAGGAGAGGAACACAGGCAAGACCACGTTCTTGAACTTTCTGAAGGCATTGTTCCAAGACAACGTTACGTTCAATACCAACGAGGACTTCCGCAGTCAGTTCAATGCAGATTGGGCTGGCAAGCTGCTCATAGTCGTGGATGAGGTGCTACTCTGTCGCAGGGAGGATTCTGAGCGTTTAAAGAATCTCAGCACCACACTCTCCTACAAGGTGGAAGCCAAGGGCAAGGACAGAAACGAGATTTCTTTCTTTGCCAAGTTTGTGCTGTGCTCCAACAACGAATCCCTGCCTGTCATCATTGACGAGGGAGAGACCCGATATTGGGTGAGAAAGATTTCATCGCTGCAATCGGACGATACCGACTTCTTGCGTAAACTGATTGCTGAGATACCTGCTTTCCTGTTCCATCTGCAAGGCAGAACGCTGTCAACACATCAGAAGAGCCGAATGTGGTTCGCCCCCGAGCAGATTGCGACTGATGCCTTGCGGAGAATCATCCGCTGCAACCGCAACAGACTTGAGGTGGAACTATCGGAGTTGTTTCTTGAAATTATGGAAAACACCCAGACAGATAGCTTACAGTTCTGCCTCAATGATGCCCTTTCCTTATTGCAGTGCAACCACGTGAAAGCGGAGAAGCACCTTGTGCGAAAGACAGTGCAAGACTGTTGGAAACTGCAACCTGCACCAAATGGTCTCACATACACTACATACGAGTATAACTACAACAATGGTTGCCAATATTCACCCATCAAACGTGTGGGCAGGTTCTACACCATAACGAGAGACAAATTAAACGGCAAATAATTTGATGAATTGTTGAACATGATGAAATAAGTATTGAATATCAGATATTTATGGTTCTACATATTCTCAACATAATACTCAACAAAAGAATGGGACTGATGAAAAGAGAAAACATGATGGTTCATACCTATCTTTCTCTTTTGCTCCGTAAATTGTTGTGACGAGGAATTTGTTGAGAGTTTGTTGTAATGCTAATTCGTTGGTTATCATATGATTATTCTTTATTTTCAACAGCTCATCAAAAATACATTCACCACTTAATCCACAGTAAGATATGAACATTCAAGAAGCAAAACAAATCAAGATTGCAGACTATCTGCAAAGTTTGGGACACTGCCCTGTCAAGCAACAGGGTGCTAACCTTTGGTACAAGTCACCATTGAGAAACGAGAGTGAGGCATCTTTCAAGGTGAACACTACGATGAACAGTTGGTTCGATTTCGGAGTGGGCAAGGGCGGCAACATCATCACCCTTGCGTCATACCTCTACGCATCAGATAGCTTGCCATATCTCTTGGACAAGCTGGAGAAGCAAGCACTCCATGTCCGACCGACCGACTTTTCTTTCATTCAGCAAGCCTCTGAGCCGAGTTTTGAGAGATTAGAGGTTAGGGAACTTAACCATCCTGCACTCCTGCGCTATCTGAGCGAGCGTAAGATTAACCTGCATATTGCCAGAAAGGAATGTGTGGAACTCCACTTCTCGCATGGTGGCAAAAGCTACTTCGCCATCGGTTTCAAGAACAAGTCGGGCGGTTACGAGGTGCGCAACCTATTCTTCAAGGGCTGCATGTCACCCAAGGACATCACCCATATCCGACAGCAAGGCGAGCCAAGATACACCTGCTACGTGTTCGAGGGTATGATGGACTACCTCTCCTTTCTCTCGCTGCGCTTGTGGAAGTTTCCGTCTTGTCCATCATTGGAAGCGCAGGACTATGTGGTACTCAACTCCACAAGCAATGTGGACAAGGCTGTTGACGCACTCTACGGCTACGAGCGCATCAGTTGTCTGCTCGACAACGATGATGCAGGGCGGAAGGC
>JAJWAL010000077.1:0-14670 GCA_021618535.1 Segatella copri
GTGGACCAGCTAGGGCTTGAACCTAGGACCTCCAGATTATGAGTCTGTTGCTCTAACCAACTGAGCTACAAGTCCGTTGAATTTTTATTAAATTCGAGTGCAAAGATACTAGATTTTGGGCAAATAACCAAATAAAATCTTAAAAATTTTCTTAGAATCAGAAAAATAGCGTATCTTTGCACCAAATTATGTGCGCACACGTGCGTATGTACTTATTAATCGTACAAAAAAGAAAAAGTATTTCTATTCAGAAATGAACATAGACAAAAATAAAAGAATCGGTCTTACCGATGAACAAGTTAAACAGAGTAGGGAACAGCATGGCAAGAACGTGCTCACCCCTCCTCAACGTACTTCATTATGGAAACTGTATTTGGATAAATATCGCGACCCGATTATCCAGATACTTCTTGTGGCGGCTTTCGTATCCCTCATCCTTGCTTTTATCGAAAAGAATTTCATGGAGACCATCGGTATCTTCGTGGCAGTTTTTCTTGCTACTACCGTGGGCTTCTACTTTGAGCGCGATGCGGCTAAGAAGTTTAATCTGCTCACGGCGCTCAGCGAAGAGCAGCCGGTAAAGGTGCGCCGCAATGGTAAGGTGATGGAGATTCCGCGCCACGATGTGGTGGTGGGAGATGTAGTGCTTGTGGAAGTGGGCGACGAGGTGCCTGCCGATGGAGAACTCATCGTCTGCAACGACCTGCAGATTAATGAATCTGCCCTTACGGGCGAACCTGTTGCCGAGAAATCTCTGGAAGGCGGTGGCGATGGAGCCTATCCTCGCAACGTCATCCTCCGTTCTACCATGGTGATGAATGGCAGGGGCGAGTTTGTGGTTACTGCCGTGGGCGATGCTACCGAGATTGGTAAGGTGGCGAAGAAATCTACTGAGCAGACTTCGGTGGAGACACCGCTTCACATGCAGCTCGATAAGTTGGCTAAGATGATTTCCAAGGTAGGCTCTGTAGTATCTGTGGCAGCCTTCTTCATCTTCCTGATTCACGATATCCTCACCAATCCGGCATGGGGCGGCAAGGATTATTTCTATATGGCAGAAATTGTGCTGAAATACTTCATGATGGCTGTTACCCTGATTGTGATGGCGGTGCCGGAGGGATTGCCGATGGCGATTACCCTTTCTCTGGCACTCAACATGCGAAGAATGCTGAAGTCGAACAATCTGGTGCGCAAGCTCCATGCCTGCGAAACCATGGGTGCCGTTACCGTAATCTGTACCGATAAAACCGGTACGCTTACCCAGAACAAGATGCAGGTGAGTGCCCTGGAACTCAAGCAGGGCGATGAGGCGCTGCTCGATACTGCCATTGCCCTCAACTCTACAGCCGAGTTGAATGACGGCAAACCTATCGGAAACCCTACCGAGTCGGCTCTCCTGCTCTGGCTCGATGCCCAGGGCAAGGATTATGAAGAACTCCGCAAGCAGGTGAACGTGCTCAAGCAGTTGCCTTTCTCTACTGAGAGAAAGATGATGGCAACCTTGGCAGAAGTTGATGGTGAGACCTATCTCTTCGTAAAGGGTGCGCCTGAAATCGTGATGAAGAAATGCATCATCGAAGATAGAATGCTGAGACAGTCAGCCGAAGAACTCGATGAGTGGCAGCATAAGGCTATGAGAACCCTGGCGTTCGCCTATAAGAAGATAGAAGCTTCTATCATGAGAACTTCCAGAACCTCTACTGCCGAAGTGGTAGCACTTCTCGATGCCAACGACCTTCAGTTGCAGGCCATTGCAGCCATTGCCGATCCTATCCGTCCGGATGTTCCTGCTGCCGTGCAGGAGTGCCGCCATGCGGGTATCGAGGTGAAGGTGGTTACGGGTGATACGGCTGCCACCGCCTTGGAGATAGGCAAGCAGATAGGTGTCTTCGAAGATGAACCTGAGAATATCGGAGCAGATGGCTCTCTGACCTCGCTCGACCAGCAGATGATTACGGGTGAACAGTGGGAGGCTCTTTCTGACGAAGAGGCTTACGAGCGGGCGAAGGATATCCGTGTGATGAGCCGTGCCCGTCCTACCGATAAGCAGCGACTGGTGGCCATGCTCCAGAAGCGTGGCGAGGTGGTTGCCGTTACAGGCGACGGTACCAACGATGCTCCGGCGCTTCACTATGCTCACGTGGGCTTGTCGCTGGGTTCGGGAACTTCCGTGGCTAAGGAGGCTTCGGATATGACCCTGCTCGATGATTCGTTCAAGTCTATCGCCAATGCCGTGATGTGGGGACGCTCGCTCTATCGCAACCTGCAGCGCTTCCTCTTCTTCCAGTTGGTAGTAAACGTGGCAGCCCTCCTGCTGGTGCTTGGCGGTTCTGTCATCGGAACCGAGATGCCGTTGACGGTAACTCAGATTCTCTGGGTGAACCTTATCATGGATACCTTCGCAGCCTTGGCACTTGCCTCATTGCCTCCATCTCACGAGGTGATGAAGGATAAACCACGCAAGGCATCCGATTTCATCATCAACAAGAGCATCGGTTTCGGTATTCTGTTCTGCGGCATCGTCTTCTTCCTCGTGATGTTTGCCCTGCTGGTTTACTGCGAGCGCAGAGGCAAGGGGGGAGTAGATGTGCATGAACTGACCATGTTCTTCACCACCTTCGTGATGATTCAGTTCTGGAACCTCTTCAATGCCAAGGCGCTGATGAGCCATCACACCGCCTTCCGCCATTTCCTGAAGGATAAGGGAATGATTCTGGTGCTTGTACTGGTATTGGTGGGTCAGTGGATTATCGTAACCTTTGGTGGCGAAATGTTCCGCACCACACCATTGTCGCTCCACGAGTGGCTGCTCATCATCGGCTCAACCTCCGTTGTACTTTGGGCGGGCGAGCTGTGGAGAACTTTTAAGAGAATGATAGCAAAGAGAAGATAACCCACAGGGGATTCTTTTGATATGAACGATTAAGATAGAATGAATACAATACATTATAACGATACCGTGCAGTTGCCGCCATGTGTGGCAACGATTGGTTTCTTCGACGGGGTGCATCGGGGACATCAGTTCCTGATTCATCATCTCGTAGAGACGGCACGAAAGGATGGCTTGCAATCTACCGTCATCACCTTTGATGCGCATCCCCGCAAGGTATTGCAGGCAGATTATCAGCCAGAGATGCTGAGTACGCTTGATTCCAAGCTGCTGCTGCTTTCGAAGACGGAAGTGGATAATGCTGTGGTGCTGCATTTCGACAAGGCGATGGCTGCCATGTCGGCAAGAGAGTTTATGCAGCAGGTGCTCCATGACCATCTCAACGTAAGGAAACTCTTCATCGGCTACGACCATCGCTTCGGTCACAACCGCGAGGAGACTTTCGAAGATTACGTGCGCTATGGCAAGGAGATGGGCATCGAGGTAATCAGGAACGAAGCCTTCCAGATAGACGGCATCAACATCTCTTCTTCCGTGATTCGCTCTTTCCTGAAAGAGGGAGAAGTGGAGATGGCAGCCCGGTGCCTCGGTTTCCCTTATACCCTCATCGGAAAGGTGGTGAATGGATTCCATGAAGGCAGAAAACTCGGCTTCCCTACAGCCAATCTCGACATCTCTCACTTCGGACAGCTGATTCCTGCCCCTGGCGTCTATGCCGTAAGGGTAAGACTGGAGAATACGGTGGTATGGAAACGGGGAATGATGAATGTGGGCAATCGCCCAACCTTCAATGGCAGACAACTGACGCTAGAGACGCACATCTTCAATTTCGACGGGGATATTTATGACCAGCTCTTGCTCGTAAGCTTCGTGAAGCGAATAAGGGGCGAACAGAAGTTTGACAGTCCCGAGGAGTTGGCGGCGCAGCTGAAAGAGGATGAGCAGACCGTGCTGGATCTCTTTGAAAAGGAAGCGGAATGATAGCGAGAATGCTATTAAACTATAAACGATTAATTATAAACAGTAAAAGCAATGGCAAAGATTAATTTAAAGAGAGGTTTGACGGATATCGTCCTCTACATGATTATATTTATAGTAGTACAGATTATCGTGATGTATGCTGGCGCAGGAATCTGGGCGGGCATTAAGGGCGAAGGTTACCAGGCAACGCTCCTGGCTGTCAGTTCGGGCAGCAATCCTATCCTGATGGCACTTACTTCAGCGTTCAGCAACGTTATCACCCTCGTCATCTTCCTGAAGACGAAGTGGACACCGCTTACCCGCGATTATCTGCTTTCCAAGCCTTGGACAACACTTCTCTGGGTGGCATTGTTCACCCTGGGAACCATCATTCCTCTGGAGTTCATCTATGAGCAGATAGGCATCGAGATGGATGAGAATACCGAACAGATATTCGCATCGCTCATGAAGGAGCCTTGGGGCTATGTGGCTATCGGCGTTCTGGCGCCTTTTGCCGAGGAGGTTGTGTTCCGTGGAGCCGTTCTCCGCACCCTGCTGGGCGTCATGAGCAAGAAGAACCATTGGGTAGCCATCATGGTTTCGGCAGCCATCTTCGGTTTGGCTCACGCCAATGTAGCGCAGTTTGTCAACGCCCTCCTGCTGGGCTTGCTCCTGGGTTGGATGTATTATCGCACCAAGAGTCTTGTTCCGGGCATCCTGCTCCACTGGGTGAATAATACGATGGCGTATGTCCTATCCAATATCATGCCGCAGAGCGATGGCAAACTCATCGACCTCTTCCATGGCGATGAGAAGACCATGTATTATGCTGTAGGCTTCTCGCTCTGCATCATGATTCCAAGCTTTATACAGCTGATTATCAGATTAAAGAAGGTGAAGGCTTAAGAGATAAATAAACGAGTAAAAAGGTTACCTGGATGGGTAGCCTTTTTTCAGATATGGAAGTAGATATATCATCAGATAGAGAAGTAGATTTTATGAAGATTATAGAAAGCAGTATCATAGGAAAGAAGAGTCCTGAGGCTTGTGAGGACGGAATGGTCATTACCGATGATTTCATCGCTGTGATTGATGGCAGTACGAGCAAGACTCCGAAGCATCTCAATCCTGATATGAAGAACGGAAAATATGCCATGATGCTTATCTCGGAATATATCCGGGAGGAACTGAAGGCGGATGACTCGGTAGATGATTTCTGCCAGGGCGTGACAGCCTTTATATATAATAAGGTGTATGAAAAGCTTGGGGTGGAAGAGCGGTTGAAGGAGCATCCGGAAGAGCGACTTACCGCCTCGGCTATCCTTTATAGCCGGACAAGGAATGAAGTATGGATGGTGGGCGATTGCCTGGCAATCATCGCCGGAAAGCTCTATGAGAACGGCAAGCCTTATGAGGAGAAGATTGCCCGTAAGAGGGTAGAGCTGATAGAGCAGGGCCTTTCGCCTGCTGAGGCTAGAAAGCAGATAGAGCCATTGCTTATCAAGGCGATGCTTTCGGGGCAGAACCAGACCTACACGGTTATTGATGGATTTCCTATCTATCGGGAGGGAGTGAAGGTTGTCTCTGTTTCAGATTCCTGTTCTGTTCAGGATTCTGTTCCTGCATCAGATTCTGTCCCTTGCTCTGACTCCGTTTCTGCATCAGGTACAATTTCTGTCTCTTCCTCCGAGATAGTCTTGGCGAGCGATGGCTATCCGTTCCTGGAGCCAACCTTGGCAGCGAGCGAGGCGGCATTGGCAGAGCAGATTGCCAACGACCCTCAGAACATCCATTCCTTTATCGCCACCAAGGGCATCGTAGAGGGCAATAAGAGCTTTGATGATAGAACTTATATTCGATTTGTTTATTGCCAGTAAATAAAAAACCGCAGATTTATTTATTGGCAATAAACAAAAATGGCTGATTTCGCCAGAAAAAAATAACATGGACAAATTGAATTTGTCCGGCTCGTTTGTCCGGAGGCTTGTAACTACCCAATAATCAGTAGATTATGAGCTTTCGGACAATTTGTCCGGACAAATTCAATTTGTCCGTGTTATTTTTTTAGCATGAAATGACAAGTAATGGCAAGGATTTCTATCCGGCAAGCGATGTATTCCCAAGAAGAAAACGATGACTTCTGCACCGAGAAACGGTGAGTTTAAGGGGAGAAAACTATGAGTTAGTATTTTTAACAAAAGGGGCAATGGGTTAACTGTTAACTCTGTTAACCCCCATTAGGGAAAATAGCCTTTCAGATGCTTCTTGATAATAGGTTAAGTGGCTTATATTAAGCCTAGTAAGTGTCATCAATGATGACCGGAAGGAGGCTTAAATGAAGCCTCGCAGTGGCAATAAATTGAGCCACTTGTGTATTCTTTATCATACGCTTGCGTGCAAAATATATAAAATAAGTAAGGGCTGCCAGTACATCCTGGCAGCCCTATTACGTTAGTATGTTATGAAAAATTTGAGAGAATTGAAACTTCACAGCTTCAGAATTGTTTTACTAAACATGATTTTTTTATAGAGAAAGCATAGAAATAATCTACTTTAATAACGTTGGAGACGTTGTTGGAGTGCTTACCTGATCGATGCCTGTGCGTTGCATAGAATCAACCGAAGCAGAATCTCCCATGGCTACGGATACGCCCTTGCCACTCTTGATGTATCCTACGTTTTCAACAGAATCATTGCCATTGTTCTGGAAAGGAACCTGAACTGCATTGCCCAATGTCAGGATGATAGCTACCACGGCAGCAGCCTTGAAGAGAGGCTTCAGGCGCTCTGTCAATGAAACGACCTTTGCCTTGTTAGGCTTCTTGGTGTATTCATCCTCAATCATCGCCATCATCTTCTGGTCGAAGTCATCACCCAGCGCCTCTTGCTTAGCCTCGCCCATCTCGTAAGAGAAGAGCGCTTGGTATGGCTTCAGCTCGGCAGGCAACTCGTCCTGGCTGAAGAATGCGCGGAGAATCTCCTCTTCTTCGAGAGAAGTCTCGCCCTTCCAGTAGCGATCCAAAAGTTGGTTGATGTACTTATAATCCATATCTGTCGAATTGTTGAAATCTTTGTTTGACTGTTTGACGAGCCCTGAAGATGTTCACCTTGACCTGGTCTTCCGTGATGCAGAGGATGTCTGCTATTTCCTTGTAGGACTTTCCTTCGATGTCTCGAAGCTGCAGACAGCTGCGCTGCTTTTCAGGCAACTCGTCGATAATATTCTTTACGATGTTCAGTTTGTCTTTCTGAATCATCCTTTCGGAGGGGGTAGAAGTGTTTTCGTCTAACCTTTCTGTATTCTGCTCTTCCAGCGAATCATTCTGATTTTCCATCTTCTTGATGCGGTCGAGCGAGAGGTTGCGAGCGATGGTGAGGCTGTATGCCTCGATGGAGTCAAGCTCCTGCCATCTGTCGCGGGCGTTCCAGACTTTAATCAGCGTATCCTGCACAACGTCTTCCGCTTCCTCCCGGTTGAGAGTAATGCGAAGGGCCAGCCTGAAGAGTTTGTTCTTCAGCGGCAAAACATCGTTCTGGAAACTGATTTCTTTCATCCCTCTATAATTAATGACGACTATGTTATAAGAAAGTTACAACCAATCTTGATTTATTTCTATTTTTAACTCTTAATAACAGTTCCGTGCTTTCCGTCGATGGCGGTAGCAAGGGTGATAATCACCTCTTTTACACCAGCATCGATGGCTGCAAGGGCATTCTCCAACTTAGGAATCATGCCGCCTGCCACGGTACCGTCTGCTTTGTATCTCTCAAAATCGGCATGGGTAATCACTGGAATCACGCTGTCGTCATCCTCAGGATTACTGAGCACGCCTTTCTTTTCAAAACTGTATATCAATGTCACATCGTAGTAAGGAGCCAGAGCCTTGGCAGTCTCGCTGGCGATGGTGTCGGCATTGGTGTTGAGGATATTGCCCTTGCCATCATGGGTCAATGGAGCCATCACTGGGGTAATGCCTTCATTAATCAGGGTCTGGAGCATCTTGCCGTTGGCACGCTCTACATCGCCTACGAATCCGAAGTCGATACCATCTTTCAATGGGCGCTTGTGGCTATGGATAACGTCCATATCTGCTCCTGTCAGACCGAGGGCATTCACGCCGTTAGCCTGAAGCTTGGCAACCAGGTTCTTGTTGACTAGACCGCCATAAACCATTGTTACCACTTCCAGCATGTCTGCATCGGTGATGCGGCGTCCGTTCACCATCTTGCTCTCTATGCCGAGGGCTGCGGCTACCTTGGTGGCACGGCGGCCACCGCCATGTACCAGGACCTTCTTGCCAGGAATGGCTGCAAAATCCTTCAAGAGCTGTGCCAGCTGCTCGCTGTCTTCAACGATGGCACCGCCTACCTTTACTACTGTTACTTTTTCCATCTTGTTACTTTGAACTTTGAATATTGAACTTTGAACTTTATGATGAGTTAAAGCAATTGAATTCTTCACTCTTCGTTCTTCACTCTTCACTTACTGAAGATATGTGTATCCGAAGAGACCATTGCGATAGGTGCCCAGGAATTCCTTGCCCTCATCGAGCGAAATCTTGCCTTCCTTCACACTCTTGGTTACCCACTGCTCCAACTGGCGGACGAGTTTCTTCGGATTGTACTGTACGTAATCCAATACCTCCTCTACGGTCTCGCCATCGAATATCTGGTCGATGCAATATTTGCCGTCCTTTACAGAGATGTGGGCAGCATTGGTGTCGCCGAAGAGATTGTGCATGTCGCCCAGAATCTCCTGGTAGGCACCAACGAGGAAAACACCGAGATAATATGGCTCGTTCTTCTTCAATGGATGAAGAGGAAGAACGTTTCCGATATGTCCGTCGGTAACGAAGTTGGCAATCTTTCCGTCGCTGTCGCAGGTGATGTCCTGCAAGGTAGCGTTGCGGGTAGGACGCTCGTTCAGACGCTGGATAGGCATGATAGGGAAGAGCTGGTCGATAGCCCAACTGTCTGGCAGGCTCTGGAACAGAGAGAAGTTGCAGAAATACTTGTCGGCAAGAATCTTGTCCAGACCTCTGAGCTCTTCTGGTACATGCTTCATGTGCTTGGCAAGATTGTTGATCTCGTGGCACACGCTCCAGTACATTGCCTCAATTTCTGCACGGGTCTTCAGATCTACGATGCCGTGAGAGAAGAGCTGCAAAGCCTCGTCGCGAATCTGCTCAGCATCGTGCCAGTCTTCCAGCATGTTGCGAGGATTCAGGTTGTCCCATATCTCATAAAGATCCTTCACCAGCTGGTGGTCAGTCTCCTTCGCCTCAAACTCCTCTGGCATTTCTGGCAGGGAAGCTGTCTCCAAGACATCGATAACCAAGACTGAGTGATGGGCAGAGAGCGAGCGGCCGCTCTCGGTGATGAGGTTAGGGTGCTCGATATTGTTCTTGTTGGCTGCATCTACGAATGTATAGACACAGTCGTTTACATACTCCTGGATTGAGTAGTTTACGGAACTCTCGCTGCTTGAAGAGCGGGTGCCGTCGTAATCCACGCCAAGACCACCACCGCAATCTACGAAATCTACATTGTAACCCATCTTGTGGAGACTAATGTAGAACTGGGCTGCCTCACGGAGAGCAGTCTGGATGCGGCGAATCTTGGTAATCTGACTTCCGATATGGAAGTGAATAAGGCGCAGACAGTCGTGGAATCCCATCTCGTCTATCTTCTTGAGGGCTGTGAGCAGTTCTGCGCTGGTCAAACCGAACTTAGATGCATCGCCACCGCTTTCTGCCCATTTGCCAGAACCGGAAGAAGCCAGTTTAATGCGGATACCGATGTTTGGCATTACGTTGAGCTTTTTGGCTACCTTTTCGATGATATCCAGCTCATTGAGCTTTTCTACCACGATAAAGATGCGCTTGCCCATCTTCTGAGCCAGCAAGGCAAGTTCGATGTAACTCTCGTCCTTGTAGCCGTTGCAGATGATGAGCGAGTCGCTCTGTGCCTGTACGGCAATGACGGCGTGGAGTTCAGGCTTAGAGCCAGCCTCCAGTCCGAGGTTGAACTTCTTGCCGTGAGAGATAATCTCCTCAACGACCGGCTGCATCTGGTTCACCTTAATAGGATAGATGACAAAGTTTTCTCCCTTGTATCCATACTCTTCCTTTGCCTTTTGAAAACAGCTGGCTGTCTTCTCGATGCGGTTGTCGAGGATGTCTGGGAAACGGAGCAGTACGGGAGCGTTGATGTCGCGTAATGCCAACTCGTCCATGATGTCGCGCAGGTCTATCTGCGTGTTGTCCTTGCATGGAGTTACATAGACATCACCCTTGTCGTTGATGCCAAAGTAAGAAGTGCCCCAACCACAGATGTTGTAGAGCTCCTTCGAGTCTTCAATAGTCCATTTCTTCATTTTCTAATCTTGCTTGCTGGAAATCAGTTTTGTTTGTTACCTTTATTATATATTACTTTATAGATACAGCTATACGTTCAGCAGGTCTCTGATCTGCCGAACGATAGCGTTGATTTTATCAAAATTGTCCATCACGTTGATATCGATGATGTGTTTTGCCTTTTCGTAGTAAGGCTCGCGAAGTTTCAACTGTTCATGGATAAACTTGTCTACCTCTTCCGGTGTTTTGTTGAGCAGCAGAGGGCGTACGCCTTTGCCCATTTTCAGATGAGCGTGAAGGGTCTCAGGAGATGCCTTCAGGTAAAACGTTTCGCCAAGTTGGTTCATGTAGTCCATGTTGTCGAAGAAGCATGGTGTTCCTCCGCCGCAACTTACCACTACATTTTCAAACTCTGCCACTTCGTGTAGCATATTGTGCTCTATCTTGCGAAATCCCTCTTCTCCAACTTCGTCGAAGATCTGTTTTACGGTTTTGCGCATTCGGCTCTCGATATACCAGTCGAGATCGTAGAACATAACGCCAAGGTCTTTGGCGAGGGCTTTGCCGACCGTTGTCTTGCCGGCGCCCATGTATCCTATGATGATGATTGACTTCATTTTCTTCTGTTTCTATGTCAATGAGGCATGTTTATGATTTCTTTCTGCCTCTAGCCTTTGGTTCTGGAGCAGCTTTGATAATTTCCATACACTCCTCGTATGTAAGCTCCTCTGCACTCTCATGTTTTGCCTTTGGAATGCGGTAATTCTTGCCGTCGTAAGCAATGTATGGACCATACTTGCCATTGAGAATTTCCATTTTATCGTCCTCATCGAAGACTTTGAGATGGCGCTTCTCTTCGGCTTCGCGCTTTTCCTTGATCAGTTCGATGGCTCTATCCAGTGTGATGGTCAGCGGATCATCCTCCTTTGGTATAGAAACATACTTGCGGTTATGGAGAATGTATGGGCCGTAGCGACCAGAGCCAACAGTTACAGTAATGCCTTCATATTCACCGAGTTCTCTTGGTAGCTTGAAAAGCTCTAGAGCCTCTTCCAGAGTGATGGTTTCTATGCTCTTGTCTGATGGCAACTGGGCAAACTGAGGCTTGTCCTTATCCTCAGCAGAACCAATCTGTACCACAGGTCCAAAACGGCCAATCTTGACGAATACTGGCTTTCCTGTCTTTGGATCATTTCCGAGATTGCGCTCGCCGGCTTTGTGCTGGTTGCGTGCTTCCAGAACTTCCTTCACTTCAGGCTCAAAGCCCTTGTCGAAATCCTTCATCCAGTTGGTCCATTCGGTCTTTCCTTCTGCAATATCATCAAACTTCTTCTCTACGTCTGCCGTAAAGTTGTAGTTCATGATGTTCGGGAAGTTCTCCATCAGGAAGTCGTTTACTACGATACCGATATCAGTAGGCAGAAGCTTGCCCTTTTCAGAGCCTGCCATCTCTTTTTTCAACTTCTGGGTTATCTTGATGCCCTTCAGGGAATCTATGGTGAATGTGCGCTCTTCACCCGTCTTGTCACCCTTTACCACGTATTGGCGCTGCTGGATGGTACTGATAGTTGGAGCATAGGTAGATGGACGGCCGATGCCGAGATCTTCCAGTTTCTTTACCAGACTGGCCTCGGTGTATCTTGCAGGAGCCAGAGAATACTTCTCTGTAGCAAGGATTTCTCTGCGCTGCAATTCATCGCCTTCTTTCAGGGCTGGAAGAATGTGGGATGAATCCTCAGCATGCTCTTCATCGTCAGTTGACTCGAGATAAACCTTGAGGAAACCATCGAATGAAACAACCTCACCGGTAGCAACAAACTTTTCGCTTGTGTTGCCGATATTGATGCTGATGGTTGTCTTTTCGAGCTGTGCATCAGCCATCTGTGATGCGATGGTACGCTTCCAGATGAGTTCGTAAAGACGCTTCTCCTGAACGGTTCCTTCGATGGTTGGTTCATTCATATATGTAGGACGGATAGCCTCGTGCGCTTCCTGTGCACCCTTTGAACTGGTGTGGTAGGCACGAGTCTGGCTGTATTCCTTGCCATATTCTCTGATAATCTCATCTTTGCTGGCGTTGGAACAGAGCGTAGAGAGGTTTACGCTATCGGTTCGCATGTAAGTGATGCGTCCGCTTTCGTAAAGTTTCTGGGCTATCATCATGGTCTGTACAACGGTGAAACCAAGCTTGCGTGCAGCTTCCTGCTGCAGAGTAGAAGTAGTGAAAGGTGGTGCAGGAGAACGCTTTAAAGGTTTCTTGGTTACAGATTCAACCATAAACTTAGCGTCTTTGCACTTCTCAAGGAAAGCTTCTACCTCTTCGTGGGTATTGAAGCGCTGATCCAGTTCTGCCTTTACCTCTGTTGCATTGCCGCTGTCGCTGATGAGGGCAAAGATAGCGGTAACGCGATAGTATGGAACACTCTGGAACTTCTGGATTTCACGCTCACGTTCTACTATCAGACGGACAGCAACACTCTGTACACGACCTGCAGAAAGGGCTGGTTTAACCTTTCTCCACAAGATAGGAGAAAGCTTGAAACCTACCAGTCGGTCGAGTACACGACGAGCCTGCTGGGCATTCACCAGGTTCATGTCCAGATGGCGTGGGTTCTTGATTGCGTCAAGAATAGCCTGTTTGGTAATCTCGTGGAAGACAATACGGTTTGTCTTCTCCTCATCCAATCCCAGTACTTCGCAAAGGTGCCAGCTGATGGCTTCTCCCTCGCGGTCCTCATCGGATGCTAACCAGATTTTCTTGGCTTTCTTCGCATTCGTTTTCAATTCTGTAACGAGTTTTTTCTTTTCCTCTGGAATCTCATAATCAGGTTCCATGGTTTTCTCGTTTATACTAAGTTCCTTCTTCTTCAGGTCACGGATATGACCGTAAGAAGACATAACCTTATAGTCCTTACCTAAAAACTCTTCGATCTTTTTAGCCTTCGCAGGGCTCTCGACGATTACTAAATTCTCTTGCATAAGCTTATACACAATTTTTTTCGGTTGGCAAAAGTAAGTAAACTTTTTGCTTATACCTTATTATATGGTGTTTTTTTTGTTTTTTTTAATGTTTGGGAGCCATATTTGGCTGTATTGAGCCCTTTTTACCCCAATTTTGTTTCCAAATAACGATGGAGCCCCTTGCGTATGGAATCGAATGCAAACTTATCAGGATTGAGTCTGCTCAATGGTATCCAGAATGATTCTTCTGCATCGTCCATTGCTTCTATATGAGTGTCGTCTTTCACCTTCACTTCATAGAACATATCGAGGGTATGAACCATGAAACCTGAGTAAAGGTAGAGATTTGGGTAGCTGAACTGATACTTAACCTCAGTTGCATCCAGTCCGGTTTCCTCTTTTACCTCTCTTGCCATACCTTCTTCGCCTGTTTCATCCATGTCGACGAAACCGCCTGGCAAATCGAGTGCCCCCTTGGCTGGGTCTTTCTTCCGCCTTACTACCAGGAGCTCTTCCTTGCTGTTGAGTATGAGAGCTACCGTAGCACTGCTCGGATTGAGGTAATAAGAGAATCCGCAGTCTTTACACTTCTTGCTCTTGATGTTGTTGATTTCGAAATGGTTAGAGCCGCAAACCGGGCAAAACTGAAACTTATCTAATACGTGACTCATATTATGATTAATGTATAATGATTGATGTTTAATGGAAAAGAATTTATCTTCATGTTATAATTGAAAAGCGGCCGGTCTTTGACTGCTGAACAAAGATCGGCCGCTGGTTATCTGATATTTACCAATTATCTGTACGGAATGGGAAGAGAGGCAGGTTGCCTGCATTTGCCATATTGCCGAGCTGGAAGTTGCGGAAACAGTAGCGAAGGGCTACTGGTTTCTTTACCTCAGGACTGGTTACGATGACGCACTCATTCCAAGGATCGTTGCCTTCCTGCCAGAAGTGCTTGGCTGTAGCCTTATGGAATACCTTATCTTCGCCAGCAACTTCGAAGCCTTCGATACCTTCAAAGCGGTTATAGGCTCCGTAGGTGTTGTCGAAATGCACCTTTACAGTATCACCTACAATCTTCATCTCCTTGAAGGTCATGCTCTCGCTGAAGAGTCCCTTCATACCATAAGTCTTACTGAGTGCCTGGAGTGCAAGGCGTTCGCCTACAGGCTGTTTCTGGCATGGATGAATCTGCTCAACCTCGTATGGATAAACCAGGTCTTCGGTACAGACGATGCCGCTGTTTGGAATCACCTTGGCTGCATTGAACTGCTGTTCGCGGAGCTTAGCTCCCCAATCGCCATTTACGTCACTATTATGATAAGGTGCTATCTGTACGAAATAGAATGGCAGTTCGCCCTGCTTGAAGTCTCTGCGCCACTGGGCAACGAGGTCGGCAAGACGCTTGGTGTACTGACCGTCAGGGTCACCTACATTAGAACATCCCTGATAGAAGAGAATACCCTTTACGCTATAGTTGAGGATAGGGTGGAAAGTTCC
>JAJWAL010000078.1:0-14639 GCA_021618535.1 Segatella copri
GTGGTTAGCGTCATGGAAATGGAAACCACAGCCATCCTCGCCGGCTCTGTTATCCCGAAGGCGTCAGAAGAGGATTACAGCAATGAAAATGTGAAGGATTTCTGGGATAATCCAACTGATAAGAGAATTTGGGCAGACTAGCCCCTGATTCTCTATCGTACCCCCACCAGGCAGCAAAGGTGCTGCCTGGTGCATAAAATAAAAAAGCCCCCGATGCGTATAGCACCGTTTTCTATGTGTCACTGTGATAGGTGGGTTCAAGAACTAGCACCATATTTTTTCGAAACTTTTCTCCTGTTTTCTTTGCACTTTCAAAATAAAAGCTTATCTTTGCAGACAAATAGAAGTAGAACTTTTAAATGGATAAATATGGCTTTAAAAATTAAAACTCGTGAAGAAGCAATTGCTGTATTACGAGACATGGTTAAACGTAAAAGAGAAATGGAGGCAAAGGCTCAAATAGACTTTGCTAAAGCACGTAAGGAGGCTGCAAACTGCTATGCAGGCCTTTAACTTAACGCGCCTCAATTTTCATTCTCCTTCTTTATACTTCCTTCCAATCTACCAATCCTTTTCCCTTATCATCCAGTTCTATGGCAAGGGCGATTACTTTTCGCTTATCAGCCTTGAAAGGTTCGGCATACTGCTTGGCTTTTATCTGTTCTGTGGCAGCATCCACGCCACCGTTGTTGCTCAGCTTCAATTCAAGCACATAGATAAAGTTGGTAGTTTCTACCACCATATCAATCCTGCCCGTAGCAATCATCTTCTCTACTTCTACCCGGCAGCCGATGGCATTGAAGATGGTGCTCAGAATCAGGCGGTAGCGCTCTTCCATATCCATGCTGGCAAGCTTCTTGTTGCTGTAAGGTACATCCGCAATAAGCGCCTTCAGGCATTTCATGGCTTCGGGGAGATTGCCAAGCTTTAGGGAGTACAACAACATATTCTGGGTTGATATTACTAGTGCATTCGATTGTAGTGTCAAGGCTGGCAATACAATTTTGTATAGAGCCTTTCGAACTTCATAGTTTGGAATGCCTAGCAAATAAATCTCATCCATATACCCCTTTATCGTAAGATACCCTGACTGATAGAGGAAAAGTTCCGCTCCGCCACCTGTTACGTCGGAAGTCTCCAGTGTATCGCTGTCTATCGGACAATTCTCAAAATCTTTCAGTCTCATTTCTATATTATCCACAAATTTAGGGAGTAGCGAGGTTGCGCCCGATGAAGCCCAGTAGTTCTTCAGTTTGGAATCAGCGAGTGCATTGATAAGACTGAATGGATTGAAGACATCAACCATGTTTTCATGACAGAAATGATAGCCATCATAATAAGCTGTCAATTGTGCTACGGCTTCATCGAAAGTCCATCCCTTGCTTGTTGCCAACTTGTTGATTTCCGGCTTGAAATCACGCAAAACTTCTTCCTTGGTGATACCGCAGAGAGCCGCATATTCCGGCTCGAAGCTGATGTTGCTCAGATTGTTGAGCACAGAGAAGAGAGATATCTGCGTAAACTTGGTAATACCAGTGATGAAGACAAACTTCTCGTATTTGTCGTCTGCTTTGAGAATGGCAAACACCTCACGATAAACAGCAGTACATGCTTCGTGATAAGGAGTTTTCCAGGAATGCTGCAATGGCGAGTCGTATTCATCGATGAGGATGGCAACCTGCTGTCCTGTTTGCTCATACGCCCCCACGATTATTGCATTGAAGCGGTCGGCAAGACTATCTGCAGGGTCAGGGACCAATGAATATTCTTTTTCGTATTGTCTGAAAATATTATTGAGATAAGAGCGCAATGTTTCCGGCTTTGCGCCCGCACGGCTCATATCGAGTCTGATGACAGGTCGCTTCACCCATTCCGTCTCCATCTGCATGATCTTCAACCCCTCGAAGAGTTCCTTCTTGCCCATGAAGTAGGCTTCGAGCGTATCCACCAGCACGGATTTACCGAAGCGGCGTGGGCGGCTCAGGTAATTATACTTCTTTCCTCTGTTGGCAAGTTGCCAGATGATATCTGTCTTGTCAACATAAAGATATCCACCCTTTCTGATTTCCTCGAAAGACTGGATGCCTACAGGCAATATTCTATCGTTAGTCTCTATCATAATTCCTAATCTTTGTTTTCCAATTGCAAATTTACGATTATTTTCCGAAACCGCCATACTTTTCCGCTTTTTTTTCTTCCCATATTGCGTATAGTGTATTTCTATATGGGTGAAGAGGGGTGAAGAGTGGGTGAAGAGATAAAGAAAACTCTTCACCTCCCGAAAACCCGATAAACAGAGGGATTGCGGGCGAAAAGGTGAAGAGTGAAGAGATAAATCGAGAGTGCTTAAATTATCTTTCTCCGTATTAAAAGCTAAATTTTTCTCCCAGCATTTTATGGATAGTTTGAATGAGAATGTGGAAGGCTGGCTGTGCCATTGCACCATGACCATATCCGCCCAATTCGTAAAGTTGGGTGTCTGGGCGTCCTACCAAATTCATCATGCGCCACATATATGCATTTTCTTCATAACGACCAAATAGTTCGATGTTGCGATCGCCTGTTATCAATACCAATGGAGCTGCATCCTTGCGAACATGATAGAGTGGGGCATATTTGTCGATGGTTGGTTGCAGATTATCGATGCCGTTCATCTTGCGATAAGCAAAGTGGCTAATCATCTGACCGCTGAATGGTATCAGACCGGCAATGTTGTTGGCATCAACTCCATAACGTGAAAGCCATGTCTTGTCTAATCCTAACATAGTTGTAATATAGCCACCTGCTGAATGCCCTGAAACAAATATTTTCTTTGCATCTCCACCATATTGACTGATATTTTGGAATGCCCATGCCAATGAGGCAGCACAATCATCCAGGCATTCGTCTATTTTTACCTTGGGAAGTAAACGGTAGTTTACACCCACAACAACAAAGCCTTGTTTCTTCAGTAGTTCGGGAATCTCTTTTTGACCACTCGTCAATCCGCCTCCGTGATACCACACAACCACAGGCAAGTTTTTTTTACTCTTGTCATAATAGATGTCGAGTTTGCAACGTTCTTTGATATAAGTATCTTTCCCATTCTTATATTGAATGTTGCTTGTTATCACTTCGTCAGAAGAAATGGGCTTCTGCGCATTTACGTTCAAGACCATAAAAGTCATGAATATCATCCATAAAACCTTTTTCATAAGTTACTGTTGTTTAAATTTTCTGGTATTTTAAAAAACTATCTGCAAATGTATACATAAATAAAGTAAATAGCAAATTTTGAAGAAATAATGTGATAATATTAACACAAATTAATCAGGGCGTTTAGAATGCCCTTTAATAATTGTATCTTTTACCATTATAAAACCACCACTTATTTTTGAGGCTGTAAAAATCGTAAGTACCTGATAATCAAATAAGGTCGTAAAAACAGGTGGTCATTTTTACCACTTAATTATTTAATCAACCAACAAATATCAGACATTTTATATACTTTTGCAATCGGAAACCAATCATGGATGGGTTCCCGACTATCAGACAACAATTTTAAACATAAATGAGAATAACTAAAGTATAAATTATGAGAAAATCAAAAAGTAATGCGATGTTGCGAGGACTAGCAGCCTCAGCACTCGTCCTAATGGTCTCGGCGACAGCTTGGGGACAGAAGGTGAAGATTACGGGTACTGTAATCGACAACACCAATGAACCCGTTATCGGAGCTTCGGTTCTGGAGAATGGTACCAAAAATGGTGTTGCTACCGACCTGGATGGTCACTTCACCATCGAAGTACAGCCAGGTGCCAGACTCAAAATTTCTTATATAGGTTATAAGAATAAGGAAGTGAAAGCTTCTAACGGCGTACAGATTATGCTCGAAGAGGAGTCTAACATGCTCAACGAAGTGGTGGCTATCGGTTATGGCTCTGTCAAGCGTAAGGATGTAACTACTGCCGTATCCAGTGTGTCAGCCAAAGACCTTGATACCCGTCCTATCGTATCTGCCGCAGCAGGTATGCAGGGAAAGGCTGCCGGTTTGCAGATTTCGCAAGCCAATGGTCAGCCAGGTGCTTCACCAACCATACGTGTGCGTGGTACTACCTCTCTGAATGGCAGCAATGATCCGCTCTATGTAGTAGATGGTGTGCCAATGACAAATATCGACTTCCTGGCAGCCGATGATATTGATAATATCCAGGTGTTGAAGGATGCCTCTTCTGCTGCAATCTATGGATCCCGTGCAGCCAATGGTGTCATCATTATCGGTACAAAGCAGGGTAAGGCTGGCGTAGCCAAGGTATCTCTGAATGCACATTATGCATTTAATACCGTACGTGACAACCAGGAATCTCTCAATGCGGCTCAGTATAAGGAGCTGATGGATGAAATCGGTCTGGTGAAACTGCCTGAAGGCTTGAAAGACCAGACTGACTGGAAAGACGAGGTGTTCCGTACGGGTAATGTACAGGACTACCAGCTCTCTATCACCAATGGTACAGATAAATTGAGATACTTTATCTCGGGTGGCTATACAGGCGAAAATGGTGTTATTAAGAAGTCAAGCTATCAGCGTTACAACTTCCGAGCATCTGTAGAGAACGATATACGTAAGTGGTTGCGACTCAATGCCAGTGTAACTTATTCTGATTATTCCAACAAGGGTACAGGTATCATTTCGGGTACCGGTTCTAACCGCGGTGGCGTAGTAACAGCTATCGTCAATACGCCAACCTATGCACCGGTATGGAATCCGGAGAATCCTAGCCAGTTCTACAACAACTTCTATGGCGTGAACATTACCTCGCCAGCAGAGAATATCGCCCGTACTCAGAATAATAAGTCGGCTTACAACCGATTGCTGGCAACAGGAAAAGCAACTGTCACCTTTATGCCTGAACTGACTTATAACACATCTCTCTCGTTCGACCGTACACAAGGAACAACCACCAACTTCCTTGACCCTATATCTACTACCATCGGCCGTCAGGAATTCGGTACAGGCTATGATGGCAGAGACATCAGCAGCGTTATCGTATGGGACAACGTATTGAACTACAAGAAGGCTTTCGGAAAGCATAGTCTGGATGCGATGGCTGGTAGTTCCTGGACACAGAGCAAGTGGAGCCAGAACTATATCAATGGTAGCAACTATGCCAACGATCTGTTCCCAACCTTGAATGCAGCCAACAAGATTTCCTGGACAGGAACCGGTTCGTCAGCTTCTGATTGGGCTATTCTCTCTACTTTCGCCCGTTTGCAGTACAACTGGAATGATACCTATATGGTAACCGCTAATATGCGTGCCGATGGTTCTTCCAAGTTGGCACCGCATCACCGTTGGGGTTACTTCCCATCATTCTCTGGTGCCTGGCGCGTAAGCAATGAGAAATTCATGAAAAATATCAAGTGGATTGACGACTTGAAGATTCGTGGAGGCTGGGGACAGACCGGTAACCAGAGCGGATTGGGCGATTACAGCTATCTGGCAAGATACAATATCAATCGTGTACAATGGTTTGGTGAGGGCAATGATGCCAATGCTACTCCTACTTTCTCACAGGGCAACCTGAGCAATCCTGAACTGACTTGGGAAACAACAACCCAGACCAACATCGGTCTCGACTTGACCGTATTGGGCAACCGCCTCACCTTCTATGCTGATTACTATTATAAGAAGACCAAGGATATGTTGATGAACATCACCTTGCCGGCAGGTAGTGCTGCTGCAAGAAACCTGACCTATAATGGCGGTTCGATGATCAACAAAGGCTGGGAGTTTGCCATCTCTTCACAGAATCTGACAGGCGCCTTGAAGTGGAATACAGATTTCAACATCTCATTCAACAAGAATAAGTTGGAGAGCCTGTCTCTGACTCAGGTATATTATGAAGCCACGACTACCGATTTCGTCAACGAACAGGTGGTTCGCAATACGCCAGGTAAGCCATTGGGCAGTTTCTGGGGATATGTAGCAGAAGGTGTGGATCCCGAGACCGGTGATATGAAGTATAAGGACGTGACCGGTGATGGTCTGGTATCAGCCAGTGACCGTACTTATATCGGTGATCCAAACCCAGACTTCACCTTCGGTCTGACCAACACCTTCTCTTACAAGGGCTTGAATCTCAGTATTCTTATCCAGGGAAGCTATGGCAACGATATCTACAACGTTTCACGTATGGAAACCGAAGGAATGTATGACGGTAAGAACCAAAGCACCAAGGTGCTGGCTCGCTGGAGAGTTCCTGGTCAGATTACCGATGTGCCAAAGGCTAAGTGGGATATCCGTAACTCAACCTACTTCGTAGAAGATGGCAGTTATCTCCGTGTAAAGGATATTTCTCTCTCTTACGATGTGCCTCGCAAACTGATTTCGCGCTTCGGACTGACCCGTCTGCAGCCATACGTATCAGCAACCAACCTGCTTACCCTGACCGACTATTCCGGTATGGATCCGGAGGTTAACCAGTATGGCAACAGTGGTAGTGTGCAGGGTATCGACTGGGGTACCTATCCACTCAATAAGAGTGTAGTATTAGGTGTAAAAGTAGAATTCTAAACATCGACAACAATGAAAACATATCATACAATCAAGACATTGGCGCTCGGTGGCATCGCAATGTTCTCTTTGGCAAGTTGCTCTCTCGACTACGAGCCATTATCAGAGCCATCAGAAATAACACAGGGCGGTCAGACAGAGACCTCAACAGCCGTTTTGAAAGACAAGGCTGCTGCTGATGCACAGCTCAAATCGCTCTATGAGTTGTTCCGCAACCGTCAGGAGCATACCCATCTTGACTATCTTCTGATAGGCGATTCGCATAGCGACAATGCTTATGCCGGAACTACCGGTGCAGAGGTGGTACCTTATGAGACCAACTCTATCGATGCCAGCAACTCGGTATTGAGCCGTGACTGGAACCGCTATCTGGAAGACATTGCCCAGGCAAATGTGTTGATTAACGGTGTAGAGCAATTGAAGGAGAACGGTCAGATATCAGAAGCAGAATATCATTCCTATAAGGCACAGGGCGAAATCTTCCGTGCCCTGATGATGTTCCGAATGGCTCGTCTGTGGGGCTCTTTCCCAGTCATCACGACCATCGCCAAGACCATCACATCTGAGAATATCAATGAGGTATATCCTACCTATTATCCTCCTCGCAAGACTCCGAAGGAATGTTATGAGCAGATTATTGCCGACTTGACGGATGCTGAGCAGTATGCACCGGATAATGACAATTCAGACCGCACCAAGATGACCAAGACCGTAGCTCAGGCTATGCTTGCCAAGGTTTATGCCGAAAAGGAAGTGCAGGATTATGACAAGGTAATTGCTTATGCCGACAAGGTGATGAATACAACCGGTGTAGAGCTGGAAGACAGTTATGAAACCCTCTGGGGCTATGATGAGACTGCGATAGACTGCATGAAGCGCAATACCAAAGAAGGTATTCTGGAGGTGCACTGGTCAGGTGGCGGAAACTGGGAAACCTGGATGTACGGCCGTCAGTTGGACAACTGGGATTACTATTTTACCTGGGCAAAGTGGATTACTCCTTCACGAGACATCATCAATGACTTTGACAAGGAGGGTGATGAGGTTCGTAAGAATCAGTCTATCGTATATTATGCCTGTACCTGGAGCAACTATTATCCAGCTTCCAACTATCCGTTTATGTATAAGTTGCGCTCTTCATACAATAATATTTACTGGGTTCGCCTAGCTGATATTATCCTGATGAAGGCTGAGGCAGAAGCCTATAAGGGCAATCTTGCCGAGAGTGCGAAACTCGTGAACCAGATTCGCAAGCGTGCCAAACTGAAGGATCTGACATCCGACAAGACTGGCAGCAAGGAAGCTATGATAGAGGCCGTTCTCCATGAGCGCCGTCTGGAACTTGCCTTTGAGGGTGAACGCTGGTTCGACCTCTGCCGCAACAACAAGGTCGAGAAGTATCTCAACGGAATAGATAGCCGTGACAGCGGACGCATCAGACAGGTGAAACAGTTTGACAGCAACTCATACCTGTTGCCAATCCCACAGACCGCTCTTGACCAGAATACCAATCTAGAGCAGAATCCAGGTTACTAAGCTAACCTGGATAGCTTTCAACTCAAACCGTTATTAACAAATAAAAGAAGAAACAAATATGAAATACTATAGCAATAAACTGATGGTGCTGGTCTGCGCAACTGCTTTCTCGGTGACAGCTTGCAGCAGCAGTAACTCCTTCTCAGATCCTGTAGACTTTGATACTCCTAGTGAGGCACCAAATCCGGTACCGGCACAAGGAACAGCCAAAACTTTCATTACAACAGCCGATGGAGTCTATTCATTGGCTCAGGGTGAGGTGAAGTTGTATAATGGTGTATCTATGGCACCTACCACTATCGAACTTGATTTGAACAAGAAGTATCAGACGATTGATGGCTTCGGTTATGCCATCACTTATTCATCCTGCTATAATCTGATGCAGATGACCCCAGAGATGCGTCTGACTCTCTTGAAGCGTATTTACTCTACCACAGAGGGTTATGGCGTAAGTTATGCCCGCATTTCTTTGGGATGCAACGATTTTTCAAGTACCGAGTATACCTATTGCGACACGAAGGGCAGCGAGTCTGACCCTATCAGCAACTTTGCGCTCTATAGCGATGAGAACGATTATGTGATTCCGGTACTGAAGGAGATTCTTGCCATCAATCCTAATCTGAAGATTATTGCAGCTCCCTGGACTTGTCCAAAATGGATGAAGGTGACAGACCTCAACACCAAGAACCCTAAGGATTCATGGACTGACGGTCATCTCAATCCTGATTATCGCGAGGCTTATGCCAAGTACTTCGTGAAGTTTATCAATGTGATGAAGGAGAAAGGCATCAATATCTATGCAGTGAGTCCTCAGAATGAGCCATTAAACAAGGCAAACTGTGCATCTCTCTATATGCCTTGGCAGGAAGAGGCTCCTTTCGTGAAGGAATTGGCTGCACAGTTTAAGAAGAATAATCTGCAGACCAAGATTTATGTCTTCGATCACAACTACAACTATGACAATATTGCCGATCAGGAAGATTATCCTGTGAAACTCTACAATGCTATCGGTGATAACTTTGAGGGCTCAGAGCTGGTTGTAGGTGCTGCTTATCATGATTATGGCGGCAACAACAGCGAGTTGACTGATATCCACAACCAGCGTCCAGACAAGGAACTGATATTCTCGGAAACCAGTATCGGAACCTGGAATAACGGACGTGACTTGAGTAAACGACTGATGGCGGATATGAAGAATGTGGCGCTCGCTACGGTAAACCAGAATTGCAAGGCTGTGCTTGTATGGAATCTGATGCTTGACAATAAGATGGGACCTAACCTGGATGGTGGATGCCAGACCTGCTATGGTGCTATTGATATCAATCAGAATGGCTACAACCAGTTGAGCTACAATTCTCATTATTACATCATCAACCACATGTCCAGTGTCGTAGCTCCTGGTGCGGTTCGCATTGGTAATACATCCCGTACCGTTAATGACAGCAAGATTACACATGCTGAGTTTGTTAATCCTGATGGTAGTTATGCTGCTGTCATCATCAACGAGGGAGATGAGGCTAAGTCAATCAATCTCAGTGATGGAACTCATAATTTTACCTGCAAGGTTCCGGCAAATGGTGTCATCTCTTGCAAGTGGAATAAGTAATCCATAAACTATAGTAAATGATTCATTAAAGATACGATCATTATGAAACATATCAGATATTATATCATGGCGTTGCTCGCCCTGCCACTGATGGCATCTTGCGGCGATGATGATTACAGTGCGCCTACTCCTGCCGGTAATCCGGTGATGAACTGTACGGCTCCTGCTGCAGCTGTATGGATGGGCGATGAAGTGGAGGTGAAAGTAAACTGCAAGGATGAGGGAGGAGTGGCTCTCTCTACCTTGAAAGCAAACCTCCTGTTTAGTGGGCAGAGTGTAGATGAAACTACCATCCGTACCAAGGAGGCTGGTGAATATACTGTTAAACTGAAAGTGCCTTATGCACAGAATGTTCCTGATGGAAAGGTGGATATTCAGCTTACGCTGCAGAATGTATCAACCAAATCGAATACAGAGACCTTGTCGTTTGATATCAAGCGGCCTCACTTCAACAATCTGCAGTTTGTGAGTGCTGATGGTGTTAAATATGACATGACTGAGAAGGGCGACTTTGTTTATCAGGCTGTTCTTCCTAGCAGCAAGAAGACCTTCAAGGGATATTTTGCAACGAAGGATGGAAAGTTTGTCTTCGGTTCCAGCACCGGTAAGGATATCAGTCTGGGTGAAACAGGCAACTTCAACTTCAGTTCAGAAAATACGAATGATGTAGTTATCACTTTCGATGCCAAGAATTATTCGGCTGGTCCTACAGATGTATTGCCGGTTACCATCCTTGATTTTGCCGATTCTGATGCAGGCAAGACTTGGGTGGGTGATATCAAGCAAGGTGCTACCTGTAACCTTACCATCAGCGGCAATAATCTGCCAGATGACTGGTATTATGATAGTGACTGGTTCCAGAAAGAAGAGGATGGAAGCTATACCTTCAAGGCTATTACCGGCAGATATACTATTTTGGCAGACTTCACCCATAAGTCATTCCGTATCTGGACAATGAATGGAAGTGAGCCTATGTCACTGAATGGCGATGGTACTGGTGCACTCTGGATCATCGGTAATGAAGGTGTCAACAAGCCAACTTGGGACGCTGTAAATCATGGCTGGTGGACAGGTGTTGACTCTGACGTCTGCCTCACTCCAATCAAGGATAAGGTATATCAGGTTACACTCACCGTAGGCAAGCAGCTCAGAGCTACTGACGTAAACTTCAAGTTCTTCGGTCAGGCAAACTGGGGTATTGAGTTCAAGGGTAAGGATAACAGCCATATCATCTCAACTGAGAGCGAGGTATTCGGCATCGGTGACGGTAACGGCCACGACAACGGCAATGTTTATCTGAAAGATGGAGTAGAACTGAAGGATGGCGAGACATACGTTCTTACAGTTGACTTGACTGCCGGTGTAGACAAGGCTGTTCTCAAAGTAGAAAAGAAATAATATGTAGGTTTATAATCATTCATAAGCATTTTAGGTTTTAGTTTAATAATTTAGGTATAAAGCTTTGTTTAAGGCTGCTCCAAACTTTTTGGGGCAGCCTTTTTTGGGGAGGTGCAAGGATGTAAGAACACCAAAAGTAAAAAAGAATATCAAAAAAATGCTAGAAAATTTGGAAATATACTCAAAAAACTATACCTTTGTCTCTTGAATGTCCTATACAGCAGTAAGGACTGGATTCAATGATACCTATACAACAAAATATTATCAACTAATGACAGAAAGATTATTATCTCTATTGTATATCTGGTGTTTCGTTGCACTTACATCATGCTTTGCTCAAAAGGAAAGCATCAGTGACCTATATACCCAACTTGATCGGGCTATAGAGCAATCCCAGCATTATGTCAAACTGAAAGAAAGCGGCATCGCTCAGTTGAAGGAATTGATTCATCAGGAGAAAAATCCGAAGTTGCTCCTCAATACCTATCGCAAAATCTATTCAGAATACAAGTCCTACCAGAGCGATTCTGCAGTGGCTTATATTCAGAAGGCTGTCGCACTGGCTCAGAAGGAAGGATTGTCGGCTGAAGTAGCAGGATTGAAAAGTCAGTTGGCTTTACAGTATTCTGCTGCCGGAGCTTTTGCTGAGGCTTTGGAGGTGCTCAAGCATATAGATAAAGAGACATTGGATGAATCTAACTGGAAAGATTATTTCATCGCCTACTACCATGTCTATGGTGAGTTGGGCTTTTCTAATATGCAGATAGATTCCGATCTAAGTCAGAATTTCTTTAGTCGTCAGAATGCATATCGGGATACTTTGTTTGCTATCCTTCCGCATCATAGCGAAGATTATCTCATGCGTAAAGAGGTGATGCTTACCAGTCAGAACAAATGGGATGAAGCACTGAAGGTAAATGATGAACGGTTGAAAATGTGTAAGGAGGGTAGTCATGAATATGGTATCGTTGCCTACTATCGCTATCTGATTTACCGTTCTCTAAAAAGCGAAGGAATGAAGAAATATTGGCTGCTCAAATCTGCCATCTGTGATGTGAAGTGTGCCATCAATGATCAGGCTTCGCTCTGGATGCTCGCCGATATTCTGAGTCAGGAGGGAGATGTTGAGCGTTCCTATAAATACATCAACTTCTCTTGGAATGCCAATAAGAGTTTTAGTACACGTATTCGCAGTTGGCAGATTTCGCCAGTGCTTGGTACCATCGACCATAATTATCAGGCACAGCTCAAGAAGGCAAACCAGCGTCTTGTCTTTGCCATCATCTGTGTCAGTCTTCTGGTTCTTTCTTTGGGTGTTTTGGCTTTCTATGTCAATAAGCAGAAGAAATATGTTACAATAGCAAGGAATGAACTGAAGAAAACGAATGAACAATTGGAGGAACTGAATAAGAAACTTTCTGCTACCAACGAAATGTTGAAGACTTCGAATGATAAACTGAATGAGTCGAATGGTGTGAAGGAAGAATATATCGGTCAGTTTCTGGGAGCATGTTCTCATTATATAGATAAACTGGATAAGTTGCGTCTGCATGTCAACAAGATGGTAAAGAACCGTGAATATCAGGAACTTTATTCAATGACGAGAAGCAGTGAACAGAAGGAGCATGAGTTGGGAGAACTGTATGCTAATTTCGATAAGGTCTTCCTGCATCTGTTCCCGAATTTCGTTGAAGATCTCAACAGTCTTCTGAAGCCGGAGGCACAAATCCATCTTACTGATGCTACGAAGCTACCGGCAATGGTGAGGGTATTCGCCTTGATAAGACTAGGTATTGATGACAGTACCAAGATAGCTGAATTCCTTCATTATGCAGTTAATACGATATACAATTATCGGGCAAAGCTGCGTAATGGAGCTATTGGTGAAAGAAATGAATTTGAGAAGAATGTGAAAGAATTAGGAACGATAAAAGGAAAAGAATAATATATTGAGCCCCTTTTTAAAGTGGGCTCAGTAAATGATGTAATAAAGTTGGTTAAAAATGTAGTAAATGCTTGTTTGCTTGTCGTTTTTTTAGTATCTTTGCGATGAAAAATAAAACTCAAGTGTGGAAAATGTGGAGAATTTTACAAAAGAAGTATCAGAAATGTGTAAACTTACACATTTTCCGCACTTTAACGATGGAGGTGCTAAAAAATGTTTAATAGAATAATTATTCAAGAATTAAAACAATGGAGAGCTAAAAAAGACCGTAAGCCATTGATTATGCTGGGCGCTCGACAAGTAGGAAAGACTTCTGTACTTCAGAAGTTCGGAGAAGAATATTTTGAGCATTGCGCATATTTTAGTCTCAATGAAGAAGAGGGAGTCTGCGATATCTTTCGCAAGACTAAGAACCCGCTGCAAATCCTCGAGCAATTGTCATATCTTACTTCAGAACCAATTTTGCCTCAGAAGACTTTGCTTATTCTTGATGAGATACAAGACTGTCCGGAAGCCATTAGCGCAATGAAATATTTCTGCGAAAAGACGCCGGAATATGTTGTGGCTTGTGCTGGTTCTCTTTTGGGGTTGGCTTTTGGGCATCAAGGCTTTTCGTTTCCTGTGGGTAAGGTTGACCATATAAATATGTATCCTGTCACTTTTTCTGAGTTTTTGGAGCAGCGAGATGAAAGGCTTTACCAATATTATATGTCAATAGATAGCTTGGAACCTCTTCCTGACGTTTTTTTTGATAGACTTTCTCAGGCATTTACTGCCTATCGTATATCTGGTGGAATGCCAGCTGCGGCAATGAAGATGATAGAAAAGGATCTGAGTGGCGTGGAAACAACTCTACGTAATATCTTGCAAGATTATTCCTTGGACTTTGTGAAGCATGCTACGCCTTTACTGGCTAATAGGATTTCGCATGTTTGGAAGTCTTTGCCGTCACAGTTGGCTAAGGAAAATAGAAAGTTTGTTTATCAGCTGGTTCGTCCTGGTGCAAGAGCGCGGGAATATGAGGATGCTCTTACATGGCTTAAAAATGCGGGATTGATATATAAGGTAAGCTTGTGCTCTACTCCGCAAGTTCCTTTGAAATCGTATGAAGATTTGAGCATCTTCAAGATTTATAGTCTTGATGTGGGATTATTGAGAGTGCTTGCTGATTTGAGTCCTGAGGCTTATCTGGTTGATAATCCTATATTTAAAGAATATAAGGGCGCTTTGGCAGAGAATTATATTCTTCAGAGTCTAGTGGCTAATGGCGTTAATTGTTCCCATTATTGGGCTTCGGGTAATAAAGCAGAAGTGGAATTTATTGTTCAGCGTGGTTTGGAAGTTATTCCGGTGGAAGTGAAGTCGGGTACCAGTGTCACGGGGCGTAGTTTGATAGAGTATAACAAAAGGTACTCACCTGGTTTGCGCATCAGATATTCGATGCTTAATCTCAAGAGGGATGATTCCTTTATCAACATCCCTCTTTTCCTGGCTGATAGAACGGAGAAACTGATTTTTAAATAATTTTTAATGAGAAAAAAGATAAATGGGTGAAGAGGGGTGAAGAGTGGGTGAAGAGATAAAGAAAACTCTTCACCTCC
>JAJWAL010000079.1:0-2526 GCA_021618535.1 Segatella copri
CCGCTACTTTATTTTGAAAAGTTTTCTTTCTTAACATCTAATTCAATGTTGAATGCTTAAAACAATGTTGAATGTTGAATGTTGAATGTTGAATTGCCTAACGGACTCAAGGGCGCTAGCCTAATTCAACATTCAACATTCAACATTAAACATTAAAATCTAAAGGTCCTGTCCGATATCAGAACGGAAGTACTTGTCGGTGAACTGGATCTTCTGTGCCTCAGCAAAGCTCTTCTTCAAGGCTTCTTCCTTGTCCTTGCCGTAGCTGCTTACGCAGATGACACGACCACCGTTGGTTACTACCTGACCATCCTTCATGGCTGTACCGGAGTGGAATACTACCGAACCTTCTACATCGTCGATGCCATGGATAGGATAACCCTTCTTGTAAGCCTCTGGATAACCGCCGCTTACGAGCATCACGCAGACTGCTGCACGCTCATCAAACTCGATGCTGCGCTTGTCCAAATCGCCTGCTGCTACACCCTCGAAGAGGTCAACGATGTCGCTCTTCAGACGGAGCATCACACTCTCTGTCTCTGGGTCACCCATACGGCAGTTGTACTCAATCACCATAGGCTCGCCTTCAACATTAATCAATCCGAAGAAGATGAAGCCCTTGTAGTCGATGTTTTCCTCAGCAAGTCCTTCTACAGTAGGACGGATGATGCGCTCGTCTACCTTCTGCATCCACTCCTTGGTAGCGAATGGCACAGGGGTAACACTACCCATACCGCCAGTGTTCAGACCGGTATCGTGCTCGCCGATGCGCTTGTAATCCTTCGCCTCAGGCAGAATCTTGTAGTTCTTGCCGTCGGTCAATACGAATACAGAGCACTCGATGCCGCTGAGGAATTCCTCGATGACCACGCGTGCAGAAGCGTTGCCGAACATACCGCCGAGCATCTCCTTGAACTCCTTCTTAGCCTCTTCCAGGGTAGGGAGGATGAGAACGCCCTTGCCGGCGCACAAACCATCTGCCTTCAATACATAAGGAGCCTTCAGAGTCTCCAGGAACTTCAAGCCTTCCTCTACGTGCTCGCCGTCGAAAGTCTCATACTGGGCAGTAGGGATGTTGTGGCGTTTCATGAACTTCTTGGCGAAGTCCTTGCTGCCTTCCAGTACGGCGCCAGCCTTTGATGGACCGATGACAGGGATGTTCTGGGTGCGAGGATCGTTCTTGAAGTCATCGTAAACACCCTTTACCAATGGGTCTTCAGGACCAACTACCACCATATCAACGCCATTCTCAACTGTGAAGTTCTTGAGCGCCTCAAAGTCGTCTGCCTTGATATCTACGTTCTCGCCGACATTCTGAGTACCGGCATTACCAGGAGCGATGAAGAGTTTCTCACACTTCTCGCTCTGAGCGATTTTCCATGCTAAGGCGTGCTCGCGGCCACCGCCTCCTAACAATAAAATTTTCATTTGCTGTAAGTTATTGTTTGTTATTTGATGTAGGAGTAAACTCCCCTTTTCCGGGGGATGTTTGCTCCTAGATATTTACTTGAGATAATCGAAGAAATAATTGCTGATGCGCTCATGCAGATGAGTGCTCTGATGACCTCTCATGTTGTGAGGCTCGCCAGGATAGACGAAGAAGTCTGGCTGAGTGCCTGCTGCGATACAAGCCTTGAGGAAGGTGAGGCAGTGCTGTGGCACTACAGTCACATCGTTCAAGCCCTGGATAATCTGCAGCTTGCCCTTCAGGTTCTTTGCCTGATAGAGCAGGGAGGTCTTCCTGTAACCCTCTGGGTTGGTCTGTGGAGTGTCCATATAGCGCTCGCCATACATCACCTCGTACCAGTGCCAGTCGATAACCGGACCGCCTGCTACGCCTACCTTGAACACGTCAGGGTGGTTGGTCATCAGCGAGATGGTCATGAATCCGCCGAAGCTCCAGCCGTGAACACCAATCTTGTCAGCATCTACGTAAGGAAGCGTCTTCAGATATTCTACACCCTCCATCTGGTCCTGCATCTCAATCTGTCCGAGCTGGCGGAAAGTAGCCTGCTCGAAAGCCTTGCCACGGTTCTCGCTTCCACGGTTGTCGAGGATGAAGAGCAGATAGCCCTTTTCTGCCATGTAGGTTTCCCAACCACGGCTAGAGTAGTTCCAGCGCGCATCTACGTTGTGGGCATGAGGTCCACCATATACATATATAATGGTAGGATACTTCTTGTTTGGGTCGAAGTTTACCGGCTTCACCATTCTCCAGTAGAGGTCGGTTTCGCCATCGGCAGCCTTGATGGAACCGCAGCTGTACTCAGGCACATTGTAGCCCTTCCAAGGGTTCTCGGCTGTGAAGTAAGCGGTGCGCTTGCCGTTCTCGGTGTTCACGAGGGCAATCTTGCGAGGTACGGTAGGAGTAGAGTAGTTGTCGAAGACATACTGTCCGTTCTCACTCAAAGTGGCACTGTGCCATCCCTTGCCGCAATCATCTACCAGCGTACGCTTGCCGGTCTTTGTATCTACGGCAAAGATGTTTCTCTGGATAGGTGATTTCTCGTTGGATGCGATGATGAT
>JAJWAL010000079.1:2626-7803 GCA_021618535.1 Segatella copri
GATAGAGTTCGCCTGTCTTCTCGCCGGTTTCTGCATTGTAGGCAGTCAGACGGCAGTCGTTCTGGTCGCGGTTCAGTTCGAACATATAGATGGTCTTGCTGTCCGGACTCCATGCGATGTTGGTGAAGTAGCGGTCGGTTGGATCGCCAGCCTTCAGATAGATGGTCTTGCCGGTCATGCAGTCGAACACGCCTACGGTTACCTTGTGTGATGTCTCGCCAGTCATCGGATACTTGTCTGGTGCAGGAGTAGCAATGCAACTCTGTGTTTCAGGATGATTGAAACCGATTTCCGGGATGTCGACCTGCGGATAGTCGGTTACCATACTCTGGTCCATGCGATAGAAGGCGAGCAGTTCGCCGTTCGGACTCCAGAAGGTTCCCTTGCTGATACCGAACTCATCGCGGTGAACACTCTGTCCATAAACGATTTCGCGGCTTCCGTCGTTTGAGATCTGGAAATCGTGAGATTTCTTCTCTTTTGTCAGGGCGTTGCTGGTTACATCGAAGGTACGCACATAGAGGTTGCTGCCCTTCAGATAGGCGAAGGCGTTCTGCTGGGCATTAGCCTCCAGGAGGTTCTCGCCGTCAGCAAACTCCATCTCGCTTACCAGCTTATGCTTCTTGAAGTCGACGGTATAAGTCTTGCTGCCATTGCTTACCATCACGATGCTCTTGCCTGCAAAAGGGAAGAGAGCATTGTAGAGGGCTCTTACCTTGATGTCCTTGGTAGGAGCAATCCACTGGTTGATGTCATTGATGCCGAAGAGTCTGGTCTCCTTGCCTGTCGTCTTGTTGACGAGATAGCAGGCATCCACATCCTGGCGAACGAGTTCATTGCCCCACCAGGTGCACCAGCGGTTCTTAGCCACCATGTTACGATAGTTGTTGCCGCCGAAGTTCAGGTCTTCCAGCGTAAAGGTTTTCTCGCCTTTCTGGGCAGGAACCACGCCCTGAGCCTGTAAGTCGGTTGCATTCATAGCCATCATAATCATTGCAGCAAAAGATAATTTATAAATTGAATTCTTCAGATTCATTATATTCTTTATTCAAGTTTCGCAAGTTCAGAAGTTAAAGGAGTTAAAGGAGTTATCGCTCCCTACGGTCGCTGAGGAGTTAAGACAATAGTCTTTTTGGCGTAGTTCTTAAGCTGCAAGACATACGTCTTAACTCCTTAACTTCCTTAACTCCTTTAACTTCCTGATATGCGAAAGTTCAGTTCTTTACTTTAATCCTCGTCGTCGAAGTCAACGCTGAAGTTCTTCTTGCCTCCGCGCTTGCCTCCGAAATCACGGCCACCACGCTTGTCGCCCTTGAAGCCACCGCGCTTGTCGCCTTTCTCGAAACGCTTTCCGTCGCGCTTGCCACCGAAGTCTCTGCCACCCTTGCGGTCGCCCTTGAAACTGCGGCTGCCACGCTTGTCATCGTCGTCATCATTTCGTCTGCCACCGCCACCGATACGTGAACGGCCGCCCTTATGGAACTCAGCACGCTTCTTCTCGAAGTCTTCCAGACGGTGAGTATGGAACTTGAAAGAACGGATATCGTCCTCCTCGTTTTCAGTCTCCTCGCTGACACGCTTCTTGAATTCACGTTCCTTCTTGAAACGGTGCTTCTGAGCCATCTCGCTCTTCTCGCGCTCAGTCTTCACAATACCGCCTTCAGAACGGAAGTCCTTCATCTTGCCGTCGAACATCACATACTTGCGGAATTCGCACTCCAAGCTTCCGTTGAATACAGGAATCTTGATAGATGGTTTCAGACCAATCTGCTCGAAGCACTCCTCGCGGTAGCTCAATACCCAAGCCTCGTTTCCGGCAAAAGCCTTCTTGAAGCGCTCACCTATCATCTTGTAGGTGTTCAGGAGGTTAGGAGTAGAAATGCGCTCGCCGTATGGAGGGTTCATCACGATGATACTCTTCTCTGCTGGCTGGGTGAAGTTCTTGAAATCAGCCTGTGAGATGGTGATGTCCTTGGTAAGACCGGCAGCACGAACGTTGAGATTAGCTGTATTGACAGCCTTCATATCAACATCGTAACCATAGATATGGTGCTCGAACTCGCGCTCCTGAGAGTCGTCGTTATAAATCGTGTCGAAGAGATCCTGGTCGAAATCGTTCCACTTCTCGAAGGCAAACTCCTTGCGGAATACACCTGGAGAGATGTTGCGGGCGATGAGGGCAGCTTCGATGGCGATGGTACCTGAACCACACATCGGGTCGATGAAATCGCATTCGCCCTTCCAACCGGTCATCAGAATCATACCTGCAGCGAGAACTTCGTTCAGCGGAGCCTCTACCTGCTCCTGGCGGTAGCCACGGCGGTGCAGACTCTCACCACTCGAATCGAGACTCAATGTGGCATTGTCTTCTGCAATGTGGATGTTGAGGCGGATATCCGGGTTAGATACGCTGATATTTGGACGTGTACCCTGTTTCTCGCGGAACCAGTCAACAATCGCATCCTTTACCTTGTAGGTTACGAAGCGCGAGTTGCGGAACTCCTCTGAGTAGACTACTGAGTCAACAGAGAAAGTCTTCTTCACGTCTAAGATGTCATCCCACTTGATCTTCTGGATCTGATCATACACCTCTTCAGCGCTTCTAGCCTTGAAGTGCTTGATAGGCTTTAAGATACGGATGGCTGTGTGCAACTGGAAGTTAGCACGATACATCATTTCCTTGTCGCCTGTGAAAGACACCATGCGGCGACCGATCTGTACATTATTGGCACCCAACTGGGTGAGCTCTTCAGCCAAGACAGGCTCGAGGCCCATGAAGGTCTTGGCAATGAGTTCAAATTCCTGTTCCATTATTGAATTCTATATCTAATAAACTTTGTTTTTCTTTTTTATATTTCTTTGTTTTTGGTTTCATATCCTTGGTAACCCATACGTTGGCTCCCACTACGCAGCCTTCTCCGATGGTGATGCGACCGAGGATGGTGGCATTGGCGTAGACGATGACATCATCTTCGAGGATAGGGTGGCGAGGGATTCCCTTGATAGGATTGCCGTCCTTATCGAGTGGGAAACTCTTGGCTCCGAGGGTAACACCCTGGTAGAGTTTCACATTGTCGCCGATGATGCAGGTAGCTCCAATCACCACACCCGTACCGTGGTCGATGGTGAAGTGCTTGCCGATGGTAGCCTCCGGGTTGATATCAATACCGGTTTCAGAATGGGCGAGCTCAGTCATCATTCTCGGAATGAGCGGCACTCCCAGTTCGTGCAGTACGTGAGCGATGCGGTAGTTGGTAATCGCCTTGATGACCGGGTAGCAGGAGATGATTTCTCCGTGGCTCATGGCAGCCGGGTCGCCCTCGTAGGCAGCCTCTACATCGGTAGCCAGAATCTTGCGAAGTCTCGGGAATTCCATGATTGCCTTGGCTGCAATCACGCCTGCCTTGGCACGCTGGTGCTGCAGTTCAGCCTGGGTTTCCGTTTCGCAGTCGTTGGCGAAGCAGAGACCGGCGAGAATCTGCTCTGACAGCATCTCATAGAGTTTCTCTACTCTTACTCCAATATGATATTTGATGGTTGAGATATTTACCGAAGAATTGCCGAAATATCCCGGAAAGAGGATAGAACGGGACAAACTGATGATTTCTTCGAGCGCCTTGCCCGAAGGAAGTGGATTCCCGTCTCGATGCTGATGGAAGAGACCCTTCAAAGATTCGGCGCTCGAAAGCTCCTCGATGGTCTCTGTCAGCTGATGAGTTAATGTATCTTTACTCATTTTCTTAATGTCTCAATAAAATTTGAGTGCAAAGATACGATTATTTTCTTGAATGACAAAGAAATAGCCACGGTTTTTTGTATTTTTTTTAGTGATTCTTTGAGGGATGAAAGACGGAAAGACCCATGTACGGTGTTTTACCGTACATGGGTCTGGCTTGTCTTATTTTGCGATGCTGTCCAGGAAGAGGAGCAGTCGGTTGGTGACGTTTACCTCTGAAACACCGGAATCGAAGTCGAGCGATACGAGGTTGAGTGTAGGGAACCGGTCGTGGAGACGTTTCTCGATGCCCTTGGAAATCACGTGGTTAGCGATGCAACCGAAAGGCTGGAGCGAGATGATGTTGTTCACGCCATCACGGATGTAACCTACGATGTCGGCAGGCAGAAGCCAGCCTTCGCCAAACTGGGCTGCGAGCGAAACCAGTCCCTGTACGTCCTTCGCATCATCATAGATATTGGTGAACGGACGGAAGTAGCGGAACTTGCCGGCTGCCTTGTTTACCTGGCGCAATCTTCTGCCTATCAGCGCCTGATAAGCGCCCTTGATGATGAAATCGGGCACTTTGGTGCAACTCAGCCGCATGTGTTTCTGTATCTCTACATTCACAAATTCCTGCAGGAAGAAAGGGGCAAGCAGAGGCGGAACCACCTCAATGCCGTGCGAAATGATGTTCTGCTCCAGGAACTGGTGGGCGAAAGGATTGAACTTCAGGAAGATTTCGCCTACGATTCCTACCTTCGGCAACGTTCTGTCGAGGGTCATCTGGTTGAATTCTTCGGCTGCCTGTTCCAGGAGTCGGATGAGTCCTTTGGCTGAATTCTGGGCGATAGGTCCGTCTATCAGCTGCATGTATTTATCGCGCAACTCTCTGGCAATGCCCGGTTTACGCTCTCTTACGATGCAGGCGTTGTACATTTCGTTGATTGCATCGCCATAGAAAATGGCGGTAACGATAATCTGACTGTATTTCAGCCAAGGCACATTGAAGCCGTCCTGCTCGTTGTAGTCTTGCTTGTCGTCTGTTGAGCCTGATGCTTCGCCTGTTGAGGCTGTTACACCGAGTGTGAGCAGCGGAATATCCTGGAATCCATTGGAAATCATCGCACGCTTGATGAGACCGGCGTAGTTGGTTGCGCGACACTGGCCGCCCGTCTGACTCATCACTACTGCCGTATTATTCAGGTCGTATCTGCCTGATTTCAAGGCTTTGATGATGTCGCCGACGATAAGTGTTGCCGGATAGCAGACTTCGTTGTTGGCAAACTTCAAGCCGAGTTCGGCGCTCACCTCATCGCTCATCGGAAGTACCTCTACATCATAGCCTATCAGTTTCAGAATAGGCGGAATGATAGGGGTGAGGTATTCGGTCATGAAAGGAGCGAGAATCTTGCGATGAATATCCTGCTTGGTGAATACCTTGGTCTGTTGTAAATGTTGA
>JAJWAL010000079.1:7903-14409 GCA_021618535.1 Segatella copri
AATCTTGCGATGAATATCCTGCTTGGTGAATACCTTGGTCTGTTGTAAATGTTGAATGTTGAGTGTTGAATGTTGAATTTCTTCAGCTGTTGAATTTTTCACTCTTCGTTCTTCACTCTTCACTTCCTTTACTCCCTTCAGGCTTTCTATCAGCGAGCGGACACGGAGTTTCAATGAGCCGATATTGCTTACATCATCTATCTTCAGCAGCGTAAACGGCTTGTTGTGGCGCTTCATGATGTCGCGAATCTCGTCCTGGATAAAACTGTCAGGGCCGCAGCCGAAACTGGTCATCTGGACGAAATGAACCTCATCGCCCTGTTCGGCTGCCCATTGCGCTGCCTTCAGAATGCGGTTCATATACGCCCATTGCTTCACGAGATAAGTCTCTGGCTGACAGTTGTATGCTTCGTTGTTGTCTTGGCTGGCTAATGCTGCCTCATTTCTTTCTGCCGCCAGATTCTCCAGATTGAAGTCTTTGAAATCTGCAAAGAGATTACCCCGGGCGATGTCTTCGCTGATGACGTTGACTCCCAGATTGGCAATCATCTCGCTCAGCTTGTGCTGAATCAGCGGGTCAGTATGATAAGGACGGCCCGCCAGCAGAATCGTAAGTCCCTTGTTCGGCTTCTGAGTTTTGGTTTCGTCCGTTTTCTGAGCCTCTGTTTCTTCATTTTTCAGAATCTCCCAGCCCTGTTTCTTAATCTCAGCAGTATATACTGCCTGAGCATAGAGGGCCTCTCTCAGCGCTTTATGGGCAGTCTTCTTGCTTACTCCCAGTTGCTTGAGATAATCGGTAATCTGTTTTTCCAGCGCCTTAGGCTGGGCAAAGTTGATGACGGGTGTATCGATCGGTTTCTTCAGATTGATGACCGACTTGATGACATCGCTGTAGCCAGAAACGACCGGACAGTTGAAGCTGTTCAGCGTATTCTTCGGGTCGTCATTATGCTCATAAACCACGTATGGCATGAGGATGCGGTCAACCTTCGGGTTCTCGTTGAGTTCCTTCAGATGACTGTGAGCCAGTTTAGCCGGGAAGCAGATATTGTCGCTCATCACCGTATTCAAGGCTCCTTCATACTGGCTGAAAGTGGAATCGGAAGAGAGAATCACGCCCAATCCGGCTGCCCGGAGCAGCGCATTCCAGAACGGATATTCCTCGTACATGTTGAGGATGCGAGGAATGCCTACCCATGTACCGTGAAACGCGGTAGTAGGTTGATTAACTGTCTCTCTATCAAAGAGTAACCTGTATTTGTATTCGTAAATATTTTTGCCTTTTATCTCGTTTGCTCCCTTGTTGTTGAACACACGCTCGCACTTGTTTCCGGAGTAGAATCGGTTGCCGCCGGCAAAGGTGTAGCGGGAAACATAACAATGGTTTTCGCAGCCTTTGCATTGCAGCTGCTTGGTTTCATAATGAGCCAGATTCTGGAGATCATCGATGGATCTTGATGAGGCAGGTTGCTCGTCTTCTCCAGATGTGCGATGCTTGTAATCTGCCGCCGCATGAAGTGCACAGCCATAGGCACCCATCAGTTCAGGCATATTGCTTCGTGCCACTTCGGTATGGGTGAGCAACTCAAATGCTCTTACCACCGCATCGTTTCTCATCGTGCCACCCTGCACAACGATTTTGCCTCCAAGGTTCTCATTACCATGGAGTTTCAATACCTTATAAAGACAGTTCTTGATGACAGAATAAGAGATTCCGGCAGAAATATCAGCTACAGATGCGCCCTCTCTGAGCACCTGCTTCACCTTCGAGTTCATGAAGACGGTGCAGCGGGTTCCCAGGTCGCAGGGAGCCTTCGACTGGCAGGCGAGTTGGGCAAAATCGCCTACAGAATAACCCATGTTGTTGGCAAAGGTCTGGATAAATGTTCCGCAGCCCGAACTGCACGCCTCATTGAGTTCCATGCGCACCACAGCCCCTTTCTCCACGAAGATAGCCTTCATGTCCTGTCCGCCGATGTCCAGGATAAAACTCACGTCAGGCATGAGTGAGGCAGCAGCTCTTTCGTGCGCCATTGTTTCGATAATGCCGCTGTCGAGACCGAAAGCCGCCTTGATGAGTTCTTCGCCGTAACCTGTAGAGCAGGAGCCTACGATTTCCAGTTCAGCGCCTCGCAATGCAGCTTCCTGCTTCAGGGCGTTCAGTCCATCCGCTACTGCCTTGATCGGATTTCCCAGATTCAGGCGGTAATTGGTAAAGACAATATCTCCCGTAGGCGTCTCCGCATTCACCCTTACCGCAACAATCTTCGTCGTGGTAGAACCCGAGTCAATACCAATCACAACCTGCTGTTTTCCTTTATTCAGCGGTTTGGTTTCCGTAGCGAATTTCGCCTTAGATTTGAGCCAATCCTCGTGCTCTTTCTCGTTTTTGAAGAGAGGCAGCAGACTGCTGGTCCATTCCGTTTGTATTTCTTTTTTCATCCGGCTTCTGAGAACAGATACTGAGGCTGCAGAATCTGCCGATTTAGCCCGATAAGCGCAGCCCAGAGCCGGAATGAGATTGCTGTTTCCGGATACGATGAAGTCGTTTGGAGAGAGATGGAGATAATCGCAGAAAGCCTTGCGGAGAGCCGGAAGAAAGGTCAGCGGACCGCCGCAGAGCAGGATAGGAGCCTCGAAACTGATGCCGTGAGAAAGCGTAACCACCGTCTGTACGGCGATGGAATGGAAGATGCTGGCTGCAATATCTGCTTCGGGCAGATTGCGCGCCATCAGGTTCTGGATGTCGGTCTTGGCGAATACGCCGCAGCGGGCAGCCATCGGATAAACGTGCTCTGCCTTCATCGCCAACTCGCTCATCTTCTGGTTCTCTACGCCCATCAGCACACTCATCTGGTCGATAAAAGCACCCGTTCCGCCGGCACAGTTGCCGTTCATGCGCAGTTCCATATTTCCGTTTTCCTTGAAGAAGATAACCTTCGCGTCCTCGCCACCAATATCGATGAGCGCCTTCGCCTCAGGATGAGCCGTACGGGCATAGACCGATGCAGCCACCACCTCCTGTACAAACTCCGCCTGGAGCTGTTCGGCAGTAGCCATTCCTACGCTTCCCGTTACGCAGATTCTAGCCTCTGCATCGCCGGTAAGAGCTAAAATCTCATCGAAATATTGCGACACAAGTTCGTTGACACGAGCGTTGTGGCGTTCGTATTTTGAGTAAATTACCCGGTTATCGCTGTCGATAACGGCTATTTTGGCTGTCGTAGAGCCAACGTCCAATCCTATGTAATAAGTTTTCTCCATTTCTCTTATCTCAAGTATTTCTCTTATCTCAAGTATTTTCTCTTATCTCAAGTATTTTCTTTTATTCTAGTGGCTTTTCCCAAGTTCCATCTGCTCTCTTCTCATATCCCTGAAAGCGCTCCAGGCTATCGGAACCGCAACGGCAAACGAGCAGCAATCTGCCCACATCTGACACATCTCCACGCCCAGCAGTCCGAAGAAATAGGGGAGGATGAAGATGAGCGGAATGAAGAAAAGTCCGCTTCGTGCCGCCGCTACGATGTTGGCTCTCACCGGTTTACGGATGGTCTGCATCAGCATGTTGGTGAGCACGATGCTGGCTACGAGCGGAAAACTGAGCACCTGCCATCGCAAAGCCACCGAACCTACGGCTACAACCGCTGCATCATCGCGGAAGATGCTGATGATGGAAGTTGAGAAGATGAAGCCGAGAAGGGCACAGACGCTGAGGAAAACCGTGCCGCATCTGATGCAGAAAAAGAAGGCTTCCTTTACGCGCCCATAGAGTTTGGCGCCGTAGCAGAATCCGCAGAGCGGCTGGAATCCCTGTCCCAGACCGATGACCATCGCATAGGTGAAGAAGGAGATGCGGGTAACGATGCTCATGCCCGCAATGGCTGCATCGCCAAACGCACCTGCTGCCACATTGAGCATCAGCGTAGCAATACTTCCCAGTCCCTGTCTTGACAGCGAAGGGGTTCCGCCGAAGATAATCTCCTTGGCAAAGGCGCGGGTAGGGGTGAAATTGCTGAGACGGATGCGGATGTTCTCGCCTTTATGCGTCATCCAGAACAGCATGGCGCAGCCGAAACACTGGCTGATGAGGGTGGCTACGGCGGCTCCGGTAATGCCCAGCTGGAAGTAGAGAATGAGCAGAGGAGCCAGAATCAGATTGAGCAGCACACCCGACATGATGCCTTTCATCGCATACATTGTATTGCCCTGAAATCGCATCAGATTATTCAGCGTAAGCGAGGTGGTCATAAAGGGAGCACCCAGCAGGATAATGCCCAGATAACGCTCTGTATAAGGAAGAATGGTGGGCGTAGAACCCATCAGAAGGCAGAGCGGTGTGAGGAAAAGATGACCCAGAATGGCGATGAGGAGACCGGTAAGAAAACTCAGCACAAAGCCCGTGGCTGCCATCTTCTGTGCCTCTTCCGTATGCTTGGCGCCCAACTGTCGCGAAACATAATTGCCCGCTCCGTGACCGAAGAAGAAACCAATCGCCTGAATCACAGCCATTGCTGCAAAGGAAACGCCTACCGCTGCCACACTCTGCGTGTTGATGCTGCCCACGAAATAGGTGTCGGCGAGATTGTACATGCTCGTCGACAGCATACTGATAATCGTTGGTATGGCCATCGTAAAAATCACATGATGCACAGGGGCATGAGTGAGGAACGTATAGTTGTCTCTTTTCTCTTTCTTCATAACTTTATGATGCTCTTTTGGGGCATTTCAACCTGCAAAGGTACATAAATATCCACAAAGTTGGACAATTATGAACAAACTTTTATAAATTTATAAGAAAAGAGTTGCATTATTCGTAAATTTATTGTATTTTTGCACCGCAATTGAATATATATACATAAAATAATATACTAATGAATGATGAGATAAGAATCATACCGATAACGACTAAAAAAGGGCTGAAAACCTTCATTCAGTTTCATTATGATCTCTACAGAGGCCATAAGTTTGCCATTCCTTTTTTGCGTTTCGACGAGATGAATACGCTGGACCCAAAGAAGAATCCTGCCTTCGAATTCTGCGAGGCTCAATACTTCCTGGCGGTTGACAGCGAGGCTCGTATCGTAGGTAGAATTGCTGCCATTATCAACCATCGTGCCAACGAAGAGTGGAACAAGAAGCAGGTTCGCTTCGGCTGGTTCGATTTCGTGGATAATGTTGCGGTTTCCTGTGCCTTGTTGCGCGCGGTAGAAAACTGGGGCAAGAGCAGGGGAATGAACGAATGCGTAGGTCCGCTCGGATTTACGGATATGGACCGTGAGGGCTTGCTCATCGAGGGCTTCGACCGGAAGTCTACGATGTATATCAATTACAATTATCCTTATTACAAGACGCATCTGGAGAGTTATCCGCTCTATGAGAAGGATAACGACTGGCTGGAGTACCGCATCAGGATTCCGGAAGTGACGCCGGCTAAGTTTGCCAAGACTGCCCAGATGATAGAGAGCCGATATAATCTGCATGTTCATAAGTTCACCCGCAAGGAACTTACCACGGGAGGAATGGGCAGGAAGGTGTTCGAAATCGTGAACGAGACTTACAAGAATCTCTATGATTTCCAGCAGCTTACGGAGAAGCAGATAGATGAATATGTGAGCACTTATATCAAGAAGGCTGACTTGAACCTGGTGACGGGTGTGGTGGATGGAAACGCTGGCAACAAACTGGTTGCCTTTGGTGTTTCCTTCCCTTCGTTTACCGATGCGCTCCGCGAGATAGGCAATGGCAAGCTTTTCCCTACGGGTTGGCTGAAGGTGCTGAAGGTTCTGAAGTGGCACAAGACGGATACGGTAGATTTGCTCTTGATTGGTGTTCTTCCGGAATATCGCAAGAAGGGAGCCAATGCGCTTATCTTTGCCGATCTGATAGAGCAGTATCGCCGTTATGGCTTTAAATGGGCTGAGGCAATGCCGCAGATGGAGACCAATACCGGTGTTCAGAGCCAGTGGCAGTATCTGGAGAGCGAGCAGCATCGCCGTCATCGCTGCTATAAGAAGAAGATTTAAAAGTCTCTGTTTTGGGCCGTTTAGGCGTAAAAAAGATAGAAAGTGGGCTAAAAAGTTAAAAAAACTAACTCATAGTTTTGTGGTTCTCAACTCATAGCTTTCCGGTTCTCAACTCATAGCTTTCCGGTTGAGATAATTAAGAATGCATCGCAATAGGATGAAAAATGGCTGTAAAATGGCTGTTTTTTTTCATCGCGATGCATTATTTTTTGCGTCGCGACGCACAATTATTTCCATCGCGACGCACCAATTCTTCCGTCGCGACGCAATAATTACCCCCTCGCGAGGCATCATTTAAGCCTCCCGCCGGTCATCATTTAAGCCTCTTATCTGTCTTAATATAAGGCACTTATCTGTCTTAATATAAGGCACTCATCAAGATAAAAAGATGCGCTCTGGAAAGAGAAAATTAAGATGGGGGTTAACAGGGTTAACAGTTAACACCCCAAAAATGCATACTTCCATCCACACACTTATATAAAA
>JAJWAL010000080.1:0-14168 GCA_021618535.1 Segatella copri
CTATGAGTTATGACCCGCAAAACGATGAGTTGTTTTCTTTAACACAATATGGCAGAAATGTTAATGGAATTTCACATAACTCTGCAAGGTGATTTTTGGTGGTGTAGGAAAAATGTAGTACCTTTGCACCTGTAATCAAGAACATTATTAATCACTAAAAAAACTAGAAAATTATGAAGAAAGAAACTTGGAAACAGATTTTTCAGATTGTACTCACAATCTTGACGGCGCTCGGCACTACCCTCGGAGTAACATCATGCATGGGGGCGTAACAGTTCATTATTAATCACTTTAAAACAAAAAGAACTATGGCAACAAAAGGAACATTGAAGTATCGTAAAGTAACTCGCACTCCTCAGAGCGGACCTAACAAGAACAAGCAGATGTATTACGCAACTGCTGTAACTGACCGTGAGATGAACTTCGAGGAGTTTGTAACTCACATCTCGGAGCACAACTCTCCTTACAGCCGAGGCACCGTACACGGCGTATTGATGGATACACTCGACTGCCTGCAGGAGCTCATCCTTGATGGCAAGAGCGTACGTCTCTCCGACCTGGGTCTCTTCTCCATCGGTATGACATCACGTGCCGAGGCTACCAAGGACAAGGTATCGGCAGCGAGCGTGGAAGGCGTACACCTCATCGTGCGTAACACCAAGACTTGGAGCAACGCTGAACTGCGCAAGAAATGCCGCATAGAGGAGTATGACACCTACGGCAACACTACCGACGAGGGCTCTGTGCCGGGCGACGGCAAGGACAACGACGGAGGCGGCGGCTCTACCCCTAGCGGTGGCGACAGCGGCACTACCACTCCTGGCGGCGACAGCGGCACTACCGCTCCTGACGGCGGCGATGGACTGGAGTAAGCTACGGCTAATAGAGTAAATGTGGGGAGTTACCCCCCAGCACCGACACACGAAAAAAAAGGTCGCTACCCTGATTTGGGTAGCGACCTTTATCTTTATATTTGAATTTTGATGTAATCTTAATTCAACGATGCATCATCTGCAAGGAAATTAATCCTTGAAGAAATCCTTAACAGCCTCGTTTGGTACCATCTTCTCATCGAAAACGTATGCACCAGTCTTAGGGCTCTTAACCATCTTGATAACCTTTGTATATGCGCGACCATCCATGTTACCTTCGTGGAGGGTAGCGACCGCTTTCTTTGCCATAGTCTATTTAAATTGATAAAATTATTAAACTTGTAAGCTAAGCTTACTTAATCTCCTTGTGAAGAGTCATCTTCTTAAGGATTGGGTTGTACTTCATCAACTCAAGACGCTCAGGAGTGTTCTTACGATTCTTTGTAGTCACGTAACGGCTTGTACCTGGCATACCACTGTTCTTGTGTTCAGTGCACTCGAGGATAACCTGTACTCTATTACCTTTTGCTTTCTTTGCCATGATATTTATTCTCCTATAACTTTAATGTCCTTCCAATCTACGTAGCCCTTCTTTACTGCCTGATTCAAAGCAGCATCGAGACCTACCTTATTAATAAGACGAAGACCAGCAGCGCTGATCTTGAGGCTGATCCAGCAACCCTCTTCTACATAGTAGAATTTCTTGCTGAAGAGGTTAACATCAAAGCTTCTCTTTGTACGGTGCTTTGAGTGAGACACATTGCAACCTAACTGTGCCTTCTTACCTGTAATTTGACAAATCTTAGACATTTCTATCTTTAATTTTGTAATTCGTTAATTGATACCTATTCCAAACAGAGTGCAAAATTACAAAATAATTTGGTAATAACAAAATAATCCCTAAAAGAACGCTGTCTTTTAAGGATTATTAATATTTGATAGCCTTAAATTAGCAATTTAAGCCTCTTTTTTAAGTTCTTCAGCATGTTCTTTCAAGAATTCGAGCATACCTTTAAGCGCTGTATTTGTGGCAATTGCAAGGTTGATGTCGCGTCCGAAATCTTCGGTGAGTTTTACCACGCGAACATCGTTCTTATCGCCATAACCTACATAGATTGTGCCCACAGGAATGGCTGGAGTTCCACCCGTAGGACCAGCCACGCCCGTTGCAGAAATGGCGAAATCTACATTCAGGGTCTTGATTGTGCCGAGCACCATCTCCCTAGCCACTTCTTCACAAACGGCAGTCTGCTCCTCCAGAACCTCATGGCTCACGCCCAAAAGATTCTCCTTTACCTCGTTGGTGTAGCTTACTACTCCACCCTTGAAGTAATTGCTGGCACCTGGCACAGAAATCAGCGCCTCGGCGATACGTCCGCCTGTGCAGCTCTCTGCTGTGCCTACTGTCTTGTCACTGTTGTAGAGCATCTCCTGGATGCCCTTGCTCAATATCTTTGTTTCAAATTCCATATTTCTTACTTAAATGTTACTTTACTATAGGCTGGCAAGTCGATGGTTGCAAACTCACCATCACGATACTTGAAGGTTCCCACGCAGCCTATCATCGCTGCATTATCGGTAGTATAGCTGAACTTAGGGATGTAGATAGTCCAGCCGAAACGCTTGGCATGATCGTGGAAAGCGTTGCGCAAACCATTATTGGCACTCACACCTCCAGCTACAGCCACATGCTTAATGCCGGTCTGCTTGACAGCCATGCGGAGTTTCTTCATCAGAATATCAACGATGGTAAACTCTATGCTGGCAGCCAGATCGTACTTGTTCTTCTCTACAAAATCAGGATCTGCAGCCACCCATTTACGCAGGCTGTAGAGGAAACTGGTCTTGAAGCCGGAGAAACTATAGTTCAACCCCGGAATATGAGGTTCGGAGAAACTGAATGCCTTAGGATTGCCCTGGCGTGCATACTTGTCTACGACAGGACCACCAGGATAGCCCCACTCCAGCACCTTGGCGCACTTGTCAATAGCCTCGCCAGCTGCATCGTCGATGGTCTGTCCCAAAACTTCCATATCGTTGTAGGCATTCACCTTTACAATCTGCGAATTTCCACCGCTCACAAGAAGACAGATAAATGGGAACGGAGGTGCGCTCTGGTCATCATCGCTCTCCTTGATGAAATGAGCCATCACATGACCCTGCAGATGGTTTACATCTATCATCGGGATATTGAGCGAACGGGCAAATCCCTTGGCAAAACTCACACCCACGAGAAGAGAACCCATCAGACCCGGACCACGGGTGAAGGCTACGGCTGAAAGATCTTCCTTCTTGATGCCGGCACGCGCAATAGCCTGGTCAACGACAGGAACTACATTCTGCTGATGAGCACGGGAAGCCAACTCCGGAACAACACCGCCATAAGCCTTGTGAACCTCCTGAGAGGCGGTTACATTGCTCAGCAGCACACCATTCTTGAGCACTGCAGCAGAGGTATCGTCGCAGCTGCTCTCTATACCTAATATATATATATCCTTCATTATCTTATATTATAATGTTAAGTGTTAAATGTTAAGTGTTAAATGATTCAACAAGCTTTATGCGCCTGCCCAACTTAACATTTAACACTTAACATTTAACATTAATATGTCAAAACCTCTACCCCCGTTTCAGTCATCACGAGTGTGTGCTCCCACTGGGCAGATGGTTTCTCATCGCCGGTAATTACTTCCCATCCGTATGGATCGTCGGCATCGAGGAATACCTGCCAGGTGCCCATGTTAATCATTGGCTCGATGGTGAACACCATGCCCGGAACGAGCAGCATGCCCGTGCCTCTATGACCATAGTGAAGAACCTCAGGCTCTTCATGGAACTGGCAACCTACGCCATGACCGCAAAGATCGCGAACCACACCATAACCATACTTCTTGCAATGCTTCTCGATAGCATGACCGATATCACCTACGAACGAGTATGGCTTGGCAACCTCCATACCGATTTCCAGACATTCCTTGGCTACGCGAACCAGCTGCTCCTTCTCAGGAGTAGTCTTGCCGCCAACGATGAACATACGGCTGGCGTCAGCATAGTAGCCATCAACGATGGTTGTCATGTCAACATTGATGATGTCGCCCTCTTCGAGCACATCCTCTTCCTTAGGAATACCATGACAAACCACTTCGTTGATAGAAGTACAAACGCTCTTAGGATAGCCCTCGTAGTTGAGGCACGCAGGAATGGCATTGTGATCCTTGCAATACTGCATGCAGAGATCATCAATCTCCTGGGTGTTGATTCCCGGACGGATCATCTCGGCTACCGCATCAAGACAACCGGTGTTTACGACACCACTCTTGCGGATGCCTTCTATCTGTTCTGGAGTTTTAATCAAGTCACGGGTAGGAACAAGTTTACCCTTGTTTTCCCAAAACATTACCTGCTTGTCGAGCTCTGTAAGAGGCTGACCAGGCAAGCAATGCCATCTTTTCTTCTTAATCATTGTATTATGTATTTAATATTTGCGACTGCAAAAGTACATTTTTTATTGCAGAGCACAAAATAAAATGGCAATTATTTGCATTTTAGCGCAAATAATCACCACAAATAATTATTTCAAATGCTCGTAAATCTTATCGCACCAGTCTTCGCCATTCTGCGGACAATAAGTAAACAGGCCCAACTCTGAGGCTGAGCAGCAGTTGCGGGGACCGTCGTCAATAAACAGGCATTCTTCAGGCAGAATGTGTTCCTGCGAAAGGACATAACGGAAGAAATTCTCATCCGGCTTCATATACTTTACTTCATAAGACCGATACATCGCATCGAAATAATCGCCGATAGGATGACCGTCGCCAGAGAACGCCTCGCTGTCTACCCAAGCTGAAACATAAGGGTTGGTGTTGCTGAGCAAGACCACACGGTAGCCCTGCTTCTTCAGATTGCGGAGAGTAACCAGATTGCGTTCAGGAATTTCCTTCATGTAGCCCAGCCAGCAATGCTGCAGTTCCTCGAAGGTCACCTCACGGCCAATCTTCTTGCACACTTCCCGACGGTATTCCTCCTCGGAAATCTTACCCTCTTCCAGCTGACCGTTTAAGCCCACCTGCTTATAAGGGTCCATCTTCTCCGCAAACTCCTTCATACCCAACTCAATGAAACGTTTGCCTGCCTCATTCTCGTCGAGAGTGATGATAACACCACCCATATCAAAAATCACAGTTTTAATCATATAATTATCCTAAAAACGTTGTTATTCTTTATCTTATCAGAACAGCTCCAGCTTGTTCTTTCTAGCCTCTGAAAGCGAGGCTATCTTAGCCTGCTCTTCGTGATAGTCCTGGCGAAGTTTCTCGTAACGCTCATTCAATTCCGTCTCAAACTTAGGACCTTCTGCCTCGTTGAGGAATCGGGCACATATTCCGGCATTGAGCGATGCGTCCTTCACCCAGATAACCGGTCCGTCATATTCAGGCGCAATCTTCAGAGCCACATGCAGTTCGCTCGTCGTTGCCCCACCTACCATGATAGGAATGCGCAAACCAGCTTTCTGCATTTCTCGGGCCACATGAACCATTTCTTCAAGCGAAGGGGTGATAAGTCCGCTCAAACCGATTGCATCTACCTTTTCATCGATAGCTTTCTGTACAATCTGTTCGGCTGGAACCATCACACCTAAGTCGATGATTTCGTAGTTGTTACATGACATGACCACGCAGACGATGTTCTTTCCGATGTCATGAACATCGCCCTTCACGGTTGCCATCAGAATCTTGCCGGCAGTTGTTGCTCCACCCTGCTTTTCTGCCTCGATATGAGGCTGAAGGATAGAAACAGCCGATTTCATCGTGCGAGCCGTCTTTACAACCTGCGGCAGGAACATTTCGCCTTTTCCGAACAGTTCGCCCACCAGATTCATGCCGTCCATCAGAGGCCCCTCAATTACGTTTACGGCATGAGGATATTTGGCAAGTGCTTCGTCAATATCCTGCTGCAGGAAATCGGTGATTCCCTTGCGCAGCGCATACTTCAGACGTTCTTCCACACTCTCCTTTCGCCATTCAGGAGCAGCCGGTTTCTTGGGAGCAACACCTCCTGCCTTGGCTGCAGCCTTGGCAGCATCAGCCTGGGCCTTTATCTCTGCCGCAAGCTCGATGAGTTCGTCTGCAGCACCTTTTCTTCTATTCAGCACGACATCCTCGATGAGTTGAAGCTGTTCTTTAGGTATTTTATTGTAATCCATTCTGGCTTTGGCATTTACAATACCAAAGTCCATGCCTACCTGCTGGGCATGATGTAAGAAAACACAATGGATAGCCTCACGGATGTAAGTATTGCCACGGAATGAGAACGAGAGGTTGCTGACACCTCCGCTGACATGTGCGCCAGGCAGATTCTGATGAATCCACTCCGTTGCGCGGATAAACTCAACGGCATAATTGTCGTGCTCCTCCATGCCGGTAGCTATGGCAAGTACGTTCGGGTCGAAGATGATATCGAACGGATTCATACCCAACTTGTCTACCAGAAGATGATAAGCACGCTCTGCTATCTCGATACGGCGCTCGAAAGTGGTTGCCTGACCTACCTCATCAAAACACATCACAACGACTGCTGCACCATAGCGCAACACATCGCGGGCATGAGAAAGGAATACTTCCTCACCCTCCTTCAAACTGATGGAATTGACAATACACTTGCCCTGGCAGCACTTCAAGCCAGCCACGATGACGTCCCATTTGGAAGAGTCGATCATCACCGGAACCTTCGCAATGTCTGGTTCGGCTGCAATCATATTCAGGAAATTAACCATCTCGGCTTTCGCATCGAGCAAACCATCGTCCATATTCACGTCAACGACAGCTGCTCCATCAGCCACTTGCTTTCTGGCAATACCGATGGCTTCTTCATAATTCTTTTCGTTAATCAAACGCAGGAACTTCCTGCTACCAGCCACGTTACAGCGTTCGCCAACGTTGACAAACCGACTGGCATCAACCGGCAAATGCACGGAATCATCGACCTGTAGAAGATCTAATCCCGACAACCACATATACTTAGGTTTCTCTACCACCTGATGCGGTTTCTTACCCTCAGCAATACGGGCGTAATGAGCGATGAATTCAGGACTTGTGCCGCAGCAGCCGCCAATGATATTCACGATGCCTTCATCGATGAATTCGGCAATTTGCGGTGCCATCGATTCGGCAGTCTCGTCATATTCGCCCATTTCGTTAGGCAAACCGGCATTAGGATGCGCACTTATATAATAAGGTGCAACCTGAGCCATGTGCTCGATGAAAGGTTTCATCTGAGGAGCACCAAAGGCGCAGTTCATGCCGACAGAGAAGATAGGATAAGGAGAAAGTGAAGCCAGGAAAGCGTCTACGGTCTGCCCACTGAGCGTTCTGCCCGCCAAATCACTCACCGTAAGACTGATCATGATAGGCAGTTCTACTCCATGTTTCTCCATCATGGTGAGCGCCGCGTCTATCATCGCCTTGCAGTTGAGCGTATCGAAGATGGTTTCGATGAGTATCACGTCCACACCACCTGCGATAAGTCCGTCCACCTGTTCACATACATCGGTGAAAAGTTCATCGTAGGTAATCTCGCGGGCGGCAGGATTGCTGACGTCCGGACTCATGGAGCAAGTCTTGTTGGTTGGTCCCACGTCTCCGGCTACGAAGCGTGGTTTATCAGGTGTAGAATACTTATCGCATTCGATACGTGCCAGTCGTGCACCCTCGAATGCCATTTCGCGGGCGCAGTTCTCCAGGTGATAATCAGCCTGCGAAATGCGCTGGCACGAAAAAGTATTCGCGGTAATAATATCGGCGCCAGCCTCCAGGTAGCGTCGGTAAATATCAGATATCACATCAGGACGAGTGATGTTGAGCATGTCGTTGTTGCCCTTCATCATGCCCGGTAAATCGCGGAACCGCTCGCCTCTGAAGTCTTCTTCTGTAAGATTATACTTCTGAATCTCAGTACCCATGGCACCATCGAGAATCAGAATCTTCTCCTTTACAATCTCTCTTAAATTCTTCATTGGCTAAAAGTGCTTGATTGCTCTATCCATCTCCCTTCTGTCTTCCTTCTCCTTCAGAGTCTGGCGCTTGTCATACTCCTTCTTTCCCTTACAGAGGGCAATATCCACCTTGGCTCTACCATGATTATCGATAAAGATAAGGGTTGGAACGATGGTGAAACCGGGCTGCTTGCTGTCCTCCTCAAGACGGCGCAATTCGCGCTTGGTGAGAAGAAGCTTGCGGTCGCGGCGGGCCTCATGATTGCTGAAAGAACCATAGAAATAAGGAGAGATGTTCATTCCCTTGACCCAAAGTTCGCCCTGATAGAAGTCGCAATAACAATCTACCAGCGAAGCCTTTCCGCCACGGATTGACTTAATCTCTGTTCCCGTAAGCACAATGCCTGCGGTATAGGTGTCAACGAAGAAGTACTCGAACGAAGCCTTCTTGTTGCGTATCTGTATCGGACTCTTCTTACGGAGTTCCTGTTCTTGCTTGTTCATATATATAATAATGTATTATAAGTTTATAGTTTGACAATTTCGCAGAAATTGTCGATATGATCATCGATGTAGAAGGCAACCTTGCTGGTCCACTCTTCTTCGTTCTCAACGAACTCATCGTCAAAATCATCAAACTCAGGAAATTTTTCGTAGAGCGCCATAAACTCCTCATCGGTCAGATCGCGCTCAATCTCCTCATGGTTTGTTTTATACAGGAAATGACTCTTCTTGATGAGTTTGGCGAGTTCTGTCAATCCCCAGTTTTTAAACGCCTTGTCGGTAGGGTTCTTCCAGAGGAAAGCACCGTAACCGTTATGTATGAGCTGAACCATTCCGCCATCCATCATCTCCTCATGCAGGATATCCCAAGCCAGAAGAGTAATCTGGTCGCTGTTGAGCTGCGCCATGGTTTCGGCAGTCAGTTCACCACCAATCGCTTCGCGGATAGCGTCCACGAAAGCCTTTACAAATTCATCCATGCCCGCCTCGGCAGCATGCTGAAGCTTGGCATCGTTTATCTTTACTTCGATCATAATCTACAAAATTGCAATTTTCAGTTTGCAAAGATACATGAAATTGTGCATAAACCCAAGAAAAAATCTAAATATTAGGTTAAAGAGTTAAAAAGAATACCCAATTTTAGGTATTTTCCGGATTTTTTTTGTACTTTTGTGCTCGGAATTGAGGTGATGGCACCGATGTTTCAGCAAAACAATATGAATTAAGTACAGAACTTTATACTTATAATATTCATTAATATAAAATTTAGCGAATATGATCTATTCTAAAGAAGTAGACAACATGTGCGTTGTCGCTAAGGGTCCTAACCACGGACCAGCTCCAATTCCTGAAGAGGGAAAATGGATTCAGGCAAAAGAGATCAAAGACATCTCTGGTTATACTCACGGTGTGGGTTGGTGTGCTCCTCAGCAGGGTGCTTGCAAGCTCTCTTTGAACATCAAGGAAGGCGTTATTCAGGAGGCTCTTGTTGAGACTATCGGTTGTACTGGTATGACTCACTCAGCTGCTATGGCTTCTGAGATTCTCCCAGGCAAGACTATTCTTGAGGCTTTGAACACTGACCTCGTATGCGATGCTATCAATACAGCTATGCGCGAGCTCTTCCTCCAGATTGTTTACGGTCGTAGCCAGAGCGCTTTCTCAGAGGGCGGTCTCGTTATCGGTGCAGGTCTTGAGGACTTGGGTAAGGGTCTTCGTTCACAGACTGGTACTCTCTATGGTACTGTAGCTAAGGGTACACGTTACCTCGAGTTGACAGAGGGTTACATCACAAAGCAGTTCCTCGATAAGGACAGCCAGGTTTGTGGTTATGAGTATGTTCACCTCGGCAAGATGATGGAAGCTATCAAGAACGGTATGGACGCTAACGAGGCTGTCAAGAAGTTCACAGGTAGCTACGGTCGTACAACTGCTGAGCAGGGTGTTGTTAAAGCAATTGATCCACGTAAAGAATAATAAGGAGATACAGATATGATTAGAAAAGTAAGTTACGAAAGTCAGGAACGTCGCGAGAAGCAGGTTCTTGCTGCTCTTAATGCTAACGGTATTCAGAGCTTGGAAGAGGCTAATCAAATCTGCGAGGACGCAGGTGTTGACCCTTATCAGATGTGTGAAGATACTCAGCGTATCTGCTTCGAGAACGCTAAGTGGGCGTATGTAGCTGGTGCTGCTATCGCTATCAAGAAAGGTGCTAAGACTGCTGCTGACGCAGCTGAGGCTATCGGTATCGGTTTGCAGGCTTTCTGCATCCCAGGTTCTGTAGCTGACGACCGTAAGGTTGGTCTCGGTCACGGTAACTTGGCTGCTCGTTTGCTCCGTGAGGAGACTCAGTGCTTCGCTTTCTTGGCTGGTCACGAGTCTTTCGCTGCTGCTGAGGGTGCTATCAAGATTGCTGAGATGGCAAACAAGGTTCGCAAGAATCCATTGCGCGTTATCTTGAACGGTCTTGGTAAGGATGCTGCTCAGATCATCAGCCGCATCAACGGTTTCACATACGTACAGACAAAGTTTGATTACTACACAGGTGAGTTGAAGGTTGTTAACCGCATCGCTTACAGCGACGGTCCACGTGCTAAGGTTAACTGCTATGGCGCTGACGACGTTCGCGAGGGTGTTGCTATCAACTGGAGCGAGGATGTAGACGTATCTATCACTGGTAACTCTACAAACCCTACACGTTTCCAGCACCCAGTAGCTGGTACATACAAGAAGGAGCGTATTGCTGCTGGTAAGCCATACTTCTCAGTAGCTTCTGGTGGTGGTACAGGCCGTACTTTGCACCCAGATAACATGGCTGCTGGTCCTGCTTCTTACGGTATGACTGATACTATGGGTCGTATGCACTCAGACGCTCAGTTCGCAGGTTCTTCTTCAGTTCCTGCTCACGTAGAGATGATGGGCTTCCTCGGTATGGGTAACAACCCTATGGTAGGTGCTACTGTTGCTATCGCTGTAGCTATCGACCTCGCTATCAACAAGAAGTAATTTCTTAGAGATACAAAACATATAAAAGCCTTGAGAATCAGCTGATTCTCAAGGCTTTTTCTTTATTTATCCTACTGGAATAATCCAATATCCTACTGGAATAAAAAAATATCTCCGAAAGATATTTTTTTATCTTTCGGAGATATTCTTCTATCTTTCGGAGAAAATAATTTATCCTACAGTATTTCTATTCTTATCTAACCAGTTTTCTAATTTTCCTAAAACTAAACGATGTACTCATGAGTACAATGATAACGCCAATCAGCCAGTAAAGCCAATCACGATAACTGATCATGAAAATCAGGAACAACACCAGGAGAAGAATCAGAAGTTGAAAGATACAGAATCTGAAACCAAGAGCGGATAAACGATAACCATAAACGGCTCTGCTGAAAATCAAGACGGCTAAGGTCTCTATGGCATAAGCAACGGCAATACCCCCTCCTACTCCTCTCAATCCATCTAACTGATAGCCAGCTATTTCACAGATTATCAGCAAGATAACACAAAAACTTTCCTGAATGAGAAAAAGTCTGGAATCGCCTCTTGACAACGGGAGATATTCTATCGGAAGATAAACCGCCTTGAACAACATGGCAACAGCAGCAAGCTGAGTCATCTGGAGCATCCCCATAAACTGGGCATTGTATAATATCGGAATAATGAGAGGCAGACCCAAAATGATGGCAGCAACAATTGGTCCCAACAGCAGGACATTCATTTCAAGCTGGCGATTGACACAGAGATTGCGTTCTTTAACAGATTCCTTGTTTTTTCGAGAACCCGAAATGCCGGAGAGACGGGGATAGAAATCCTGATCCATAACCGAAAATACCATTCCCGCATAAACAAAGACAATCGTAATGCCGGCATTGAAAAGTCCGACAACCTCCAGATCGCCTTGCTGATTCAAAAAGGCACGAACCAGAAATTCGCATCCACTATTCATCAAACCCGAGAGTACAAATGCTCCACCAAGTCGCAAAAGTGGGAAACCAGCAACTAGCGTCATTTTTCGAATATTTACGGACCACCTTACAACTCGTCGGGAATATCGAAAATTCAGAGCCCATTGCAAAAATGCTAAAATGAACAGAACGGGCAGAATACCACTCTCACCAAATATCCAATAAACAGGAACAGAAACCAAAAGAAGAAGAATAGCCAACAGACTCGCCTGCATCGCCAACGCCCGCAACTGTCCGGTTGCTTTCAGAATGGCAGTTTCGCCTCCAGCCAGAATCGTGAAGAAAATGGTTGGCGCCAAAAGAATGAAATGTAGCGTATGGTTGCCCCAGGAAAAAGTAAACCCATTAAGAAACGGACCTAGCAAAATACAGACGATGGCACCGAAAAATGCAGCAATCAGACTGTAGGTACGGACAAGAAGAACCGCACCGGCAATATCTGAATTTTCTGACTGCGACTCACCTTCTGCATGTTTCTTTTCAGAAATAAATTTAACACCGCTTGTCGGGATTCCGAAATTACAGGCAGAATTGAGAACAGAAATCGTAGAGCTGAAAAGAGACAGCAGTCCCATTCCCGAAGGTCCGAGGAAAAGCGCTGTAAATTTATTGCGCAAAACTCCTACAAGAATTCCCAATCCTTGCACACTGCCAAACAATCCTGTATATTTCAGAATATGCGAATAACTGTTTTCCTTTTTATCACCCATAATCAAAGAAACAAAAAAAGGTTGGATTTCCCGAAAGAGAAATTCAACCTTTATACTTTAAAATCTCAAAAGAAGATTCTGTCGAAGATTAAGCCTCAGCTGGAGCCTCCTCTGCAGGAGCTTCCTCAGCAGCCTTAGCCTCAGCCTCAGCAGCAGCTGCAGCAGCCTTCTTATCAGCTACCTTCTTAGCGATTGCTTCGTTCATCTTCTTCTCAGCCTCGAGCTCCTTAGCAGCAGCTTCCTTCTTTGCCTTAGCATCGCCCTCGCGAACAGCAGAAATCTTAGCGTCCTTGCCATTCTTCCAAGCGTCGAAACGCTTCTGAGCCTCAGCATCGTCGAATGCGCCCTTCTTAACGCCACCCTTGAGGTGCTTCATCAAGTAAACGCCCTCGCCCTTGAGGATGTTGCGAACTGTGTCTGTTGGCTGTGCACCAGTCTCTACCCAGTAGAGTGCGCGCTCGAAATTCAAATCTACAGTAGCTGGATTGGTGTTAGGGTTGAAAGTACCAATCTTCTCAGTAAATTTACCATCACGTGGTGCTCTAACGTCAGCGATTACGATGCTGTAGAAAGCATAGTTCTTACGACCGCCGCGCTGCAATCTGATTTTTGTTGCCATTTTTAAATCTTAATTTTAATTTAATTTATTATGAGGTTTGAATTTTATGCTGCCATCTCGTGACAGCGGGTGCAAAATTACTACTTTTATTTGAATTGAGCAAACTTTTATCGATATTCAAATGCTTTTTTAGCATTTTTTATCTGATTCGGTCTGCTGCTTTCAAGAGTTTGATGTCATCGTTCACACCTTTCATTGCCATCCATTCGAATATGATTGCTACCAAAGGAAGGCAAGCGGCAAACTGAAACTTCATCGCTCCTTCTGCTTCAGGAACAGGAATCAAGCCCATGAACATCACGATATAATCTACATACCATAAACCTGCAAAAAGCATGGCAAGTGAACAGAGTGATTTCTGAAGCTTCAGATTCTTGTACAAAAAGATGTTTACCAATGCTATGATGGCTGAAACGGCGAGCAGAAGGAACAGAGGAACGCAAGTAGTTGAAATCTGCATTCCTGCCTCCCCTACCACTCCGAGGTTATAAACCATAGTATCACCTCCCATCGTCTTAGCTGCGATGCTGGCGACAGGAAGGAAAAGACAGATAGCAATGGCGATGACAGCAAAGAGCAGAAATAATGTCTGTTTACGCTGTATCATATAGCTCTGGAATATTAAATTTCGCTCTCGTGAACCATTGGTGCAGATGTCTTGGTAGGATCGCGCCAATAAATATTATTCTCAATAAACTCTTCTGTAGCGAGCAAAGTTGGCTTTGGCAACTTCTCGTAGTAGCGAGAGATTTCAATCTGTTCGCGGTTCTCAAAAACTTCCTCCAAAGAATCGTTATAAGAAGCAAACTCCTGAAGTTTCTTGCTCAACTCCTGCTTGATTTCGATAGAAATCTGATTAGCGCGCTTTGCAATGATAGCTACGCTCTCGTAGATATTATGGGTATCATCGCAGAGATCCATAATGTTGCGAGTTACTGTGTTTACTGGTGCCTTTGATTTTTTGAAATCCATAATTATAGTACTATTATTATTATATTG
>JAJWAL010000081.1:0-14110 GCA_021618535.1 Segatella copri
CGGTTGCAAAGGTATAATAAAATTCACTAACCACCAAACAAAAATTCAAATATTTATGTTTTTGAGTTACAAAAAGTCACTTTCTTATCCTAAATCAATATCTAAATGCAATAACAAACATGGATAACCACCCGTCTTGCGAATCTGTGGCAGCACATCAGCCGTAACCCAGTTTTTGAACTTCACGGCAGTAGAAAGCTTAGAGCCGAGAACTAAAGCATAGAATCCGCTCTCGTTGACATAGAGTATCAGAGTACGACGCATCGCCTCGCTTCCATCCTTCTTCAGACCTGTCACTACCCATGCCCCTTGTTTCAAGGTGTCATATTGGTTAACTAATTGATACACTGCGTTATTAGTATATACCATACAAAGATAACAACAAATACTGGTATTCAAGAAGATAAGTTATGATTTTTAAGAGTTTTTATCGGTCTCTCTGCCATTCTTTTAACAAGTATATATCATAGCCAGACATTTTCCACCTATTTTGCTAGAATTTCCCAAAAACTTCGTATCTTTGCAATGGCTTTATGCAAGATAAGCTGTTTATAAAATCATCAAACGTAGAATTATGGAAAGAAAAAGTTATTCTATAGATATAAATCGCATTGCACAATATGCCATGTATGCATATTGCATTTTCGCATTGTTTTCGCTGGCATTTTCTGTTTGCGGACAAGCGGGCTTATCCTTCAGAATAAGTCCCATCCTGATTCCAATAAGTCCCATCCTGGTTACCATCAAGCAACTGGTCTTGCAGCTCGCCCCTATAGCTTTATGGGGAATATTCCGCTACACGCTACCGGCAGGCGTAAAATTGCTACGACGCTGCAGCGAGGTTATGGTGCTTTACTATATACTCTCATTTATCCTGGGACAATGCTTCAAGTTCAACTTTGTAACGATGATGCAGGACGGACAGATAACCCCCACGGCAACGATTCTCACCTGGATACAAAGCACTATGGGATTGATTTCCGTCATCGCTTCCCTGATAGCCGGCTGCCATCTGTACAGCAAGCACAGAGGTAACATGCGCAAACTGGGCATAGCCCTTATCCTGGTTTTCATGGTATGGCTGATATGCTCGAATATACTCCCAGTTGCAGTGTTTTATCTGGCAGGTAACACCCAGCAGGCAGCCTTCACCTGCATGAATCTCATCAGTATGATAACAACGACATCGGCTTATATATACGCCTACTACATGATGTATCGGGCGATAAAAACGAAATAATTTGGTGATGCGGCGTTTTTTTCGTATCTTTGCCGCAAAATATGCGGCGTTTCTTGATAAATAATGCCGCATAAGATAAAATTAGAAATGCAGCAAAATGATGGAAAAGAATCAGATTTTTGAAAATATCATGAGCCGTACATCGGTGAGAAGCTATACAGACATGCCACCGCTCGCCATTGTGGTTTGCGGATGCCTGGACAAGACGCTGGAAGGCATCGAGCAGGAGTTCTGGATTCAAGACTGTTCGGCAGCCACGGAGAACATCCTGCTGATGGCTCACGGCTTGGGACTTGGCGGTGTATGGACAGCCCTCTACCCCCTGAAAGAACGATACGAGGGAATGCAGCAACTGCTGCATCTGCCCAAGACGATGATTCCGCTCAACACCCTCATCATCGGGTATCCGAAGAATCAGGCGGAAGCAAAGGATAAGTGGAAAGAGGAGAATGTATCCTATAATAAATGGATGGAGAAAAATTCATAATACTAGAAAAAAGTTATAAAAAACTCCGTTTCTGAGTTTTCAAGACATCAGGAACGGAGTTCAAACATTAATCCTCGAACAGTTTATGAAATTCAACGGCATCCATAAATTGATAATTTGGATTATTTCCTACATTTCTTCTAAGCCTATTTAAATTGGAAGGAGTTGCAGCTTTCTTTGTCAGCAAAACATAAAAACTGTTATCAAAAGAATAGTTAGAAGTAACCATTGCCTTTGATTCACTAACCTTTTTTGCTATCTCCTTTGAATCCAAATTTCTGGTATTGCTTAGTCGGAATTTTGCATCGGCCAAAAGTAATCTCTTATCATTCACATGCAATAGCATATCTGCAGAAGATTTCTTATCAGCATGATGTTTTTGAGAAATTCGTCTCTGAACATCATCAAGTTCTATTGCCTTATCTGTGTCAGAGAAAAGATTTTCTGAATTTGGGCATCCCTCCTGCTTCATCAAATGATGCAAGCCGACTAAATCTTTTGCTGTCCAACAATCAATCTTGATTCCCTGATAATTGCCAATCTTAAATTTCGCCATAATTCTCTACGTATTTCTGAAGAGTATCAAAAGACTTGTTGAATGATTCAAATACAGGTTCGATGTCACAGCCCAAATTCTTATAGTAGAACGAGTCTGTACCTTCACTTTGCTCTGCCAGATAAAAACGAGTAGTATTCAACAAGCCCTCTTTTTCAGAGATATACCTGATAGCCGATACCATATCGGGATTGTGACTCGTGATGAGTATCTTGGTTCCAAATGTTTTGTTGATGCGAACAAGAAGATGCGCCAACTCAACCACCCATTGTGGATGAAGATTTGTTTCAGGCTCATCAATCTCCAACAAAGTGTTTTCTGTCAGCCACCCGTTTTCTATCAGACGAAGCATATAAACCAGCGGTTTGAAGCCCGATGCTATATCTTCAATTCTAATATCCTTACCATTGTTGCTGTGATAAACTAAATCAACAGCATCGAAATTTTCCTTTTCTACAATAGAACCATCTATCATTTTATTAATAGAATGAAGTAATTCCAGTTTGCCGGTAATCTCACTTCCTTTTTCATTTACGTGAACCACTTTATGTGCCAAGGAAGTCATCAGAACCCTATCTGATTGACGAAGAGAAATAGCTGCTGGTGTTCCTATATATATGGCATTATTTAAACTATATATCTTTCCAAGTCTATCAACAAGCAATTCCACTTCATCTTCCTTAAAGCTTATGCTGGCAGGAAAGCCATCCTTTTCCCGATATACAGAAGCGATTTTCTCTTTCAAGTAACTGATGGGACGATTTTTTTTGTTGTTTTCATATTTCTGAAGATATTCAGAAAACAACTGAATGGAATTTCGTTCTATATCCTCATGAACATGATTTTGTTCAGTAATCCCAAAAAGATTAAGCACTCGACGCACCTGCTGAGGATTCTGCTCTTTTTGAAGAAAGTTAACCAGCATGTCATCAAGTGAACCAATCGCTCTTTTATAATAAAAATCGAGCTTCTCCACACCACCATTACTCAATGTTACCATTGTCATTAATGATAAGGTATGGTCAAAAAATCGTTTTTTATCATCATCCAGATAATTTGAGATATCATCCAGCGCATTAGAATATTTCTCTAATGATTTGATAATCATATCTCTGAAATCAGAGAAAAAGAAACTGTCTAACACAGACAATGTATTGACGATATAATACAACCAACGGGACATAGTGCTTTTTCCACAGCCATTGCTACCCACGATAACTGTGATACCCTCTATTTCGATATCAGCATGCCCTATAGCATGATAATTGTCTATATTAAATTTATACTTGCTCATTATTCAAACTATTTTAATGCAAAAATACGATGTTTTTGTGTAACCTCCAAATTTTCATAACACTTTTTACTGCCAAGGGGTCATAAAAGCCAGATTCCTATCACGAATATAAGTATAAAAGACTTAAAATGAGAGAATTTATTTTGGAAATCTAGATTTTATCCCTAATTTTGCACATCAAAAAAGAAAAATAAAGAAAAAGTATGAATATCAAGGAGAATTATCAACAATATGTAAGCCGATATGCTGCTGAGGTGGCTGCCCTGAAGCGTAAGAATACGGGATTTATAACGGGCGAGCTGCTGGCTTTTGGCGGCATCCTCGCCTTCCTGGTCTGCTATTTCGCATTGGATGGAGATACGCAGAACTATCTGATGGGGGCGGCGCTGTGCCTGATTGCCTATCTGGGAATCAGACGACTTGACGATAAGAACAAGGAGAAGATAGAGCATCTTTCGGCTTTGCTCAAGGTTTATCAGGACGAGATCAAGGCTTGGGAGGGCGATTTCTCACCTTTCGAAACGGGTGATTGCTATCAGAATCCACAGCATTCTTATTCCTTCGACCTCGATGTCTTCGGCAAGAGTTCGCTGTTCAACCGCATCTGCCGAACCATTACTTCGGGCGGTTCGGAGGCACTCGCCAGGAATCTTACCCGGGAAACGCCTCTGAGCTTGGAGGATATCGAAAGAAGAAGGGATTTGCAGAAGGAACTCGCTGGAGAAGGCGAAAACTGGCGAATGGAATTCCTGGCACTTGGCGAAAAGAACAGAAGCCAAACTGCGGATGGCAAGATAAAGAAGATTGATTCTGCTGCGGTGGTGGATGCGATGCAGAAAGTTTCGAAGATGGAGGTGCCGGCATGGTTTAGATCTCCGGTTTCTCTCGTTATCGGATGGCTGCTGATTATCGGAGTCATCGGTTCCGTGATTTTATCGATATGCGATATGGTTTCGGTAAATTTCGCCCTGTGGTGGGTGTTGGTTCAATACATGGTGGTGTTCTTCGTCTGCAAGCAGACACTTGATAAGATAGACAGCAACGGCGGCAAGCTTCGCCATCAACTCATCGCCTATGCTCAGATACTTCAGCTTATCAACAGGCGCAATTTCCATAGCGAATCAGGCAAGGAGATGCAAGAATCCCTGGCAGATGCCCTGCCTTCCTTTGCCCAACTGGAAAAGATATTGAAGGGGTATGACAGAAGAGGCAACTTCCTCGGTCTTTTCTTCACCGATGCCTTCATGCTGAGCGATTTCTTCCTGGTTCGCAGTTTCTTGAAATGGAAGAATACCTATATGGTGAAGATGGAGGAATGGATGCATATCATCAGCGAGATGGATGCGATGGTTTCGATGGCGGATTTCAGATATAATCATCCGGAGGCGGAAGAGGCGGAATTTGTTTCGGGAAGTCCGGAAGCAGATACTGAAAGCGATGTTTCAGAAAATGCTGGAATCGGAAGTCCGGAAATCGTGTTCGAAGGTAAGAATCTCTATCATCCTTTCCTGGGTGCCAAGGCGGTGAAGAATGATTTCACCATCAAGGATGACAACTATTATATCATCACCGGAGCCAACATGGCGGGAAAGAGTACCTTCCTCCGTTCGCTGGGCGTGAACTATATCCTGGCAATGGCGGGTATGCCGGTGTTTGCGGATCAGCTGAAGATTTCCCGTTTCAGATTGTTCTCGAGTATGAGAACCACCGATGACCTGACGCATGGCATCTCTTATTTCAATGCTGAATTGATAAGACTGGAGGAGCTTCTGAAGTTCTGCAGGGAAAGTGCTGAGGGCTATAAGGAGCCACTCCGAACGCTGATTATTCTGGATGAGATTCTGAAGGGAACGAATTCATTGGATAAGCTGAATGGTTCGAGAAAGTTCCTCGAAGCCATTGCCAAGCAGCCGGTGAGCGGCATCATCGCTACCCACGATCTGGAACTTTCAAAGATGGAGAATGAAGCATCAGGAAAATTCCACAACTATTGTTTCGAGATAGATTTGGGCACGGATGTTACCTATACTTATAAGATACAGAAGGGCGTGGCAAGAAACCAGAATGCCACCTTCTTACTGAATAAGATTCTGGAAAAATATTAGAATAAAAAGAGAAACTCCCGATAGTTTGATCAGTTTCAAATTATCGGGAGTTTTCCTTTTAAATTAACCATTATAGCTCAACGCTATCCAGACGGAATTTGAGCAAGCCGGCTGGTACCTTTACCATTACCTCTTCACCTGCCTTCTTACCCAGAAGGGCCTTGGCGATAGGCGACTTGATAGAGATTTTTCCACTATGGAGATCTGCCTCGTGAGGATTTACTATGGTATAATTCATGCTGCACTTGTTGGCGAGATTGGTAATCTTAATCTTGCTCAACAAGCCAACGGTATCGCTTTTCAATCGAGACTTGTCGATGACACGGGCATTCTCCAAAACCTTCTGTTTGAAACTGATGCGGCTCAAAAGCTTGCCCTGCTCACGCTTGGCTGCATGATACTCGAAATTCTCACTGAGGTCGCCCTTATCGCGGGCCTCAGCTATCGCATCGCGAACGGCTGGCAACTCTACGTTAACCATGTGTTGAAGTTCGGCCACGAGCTCATCGTAGCCTTCTTGAGACATATATTCCATTTTCTCTGATAATCTTAATGAATGATGTTTTTAATTTTCGGGGTGCAAAGTTACTAGTTATTCATGAAAACACCAAACATTTTTGATAAAAAGTAAATAAAAAAAAGAGAAGATGTGCAGCCATGACAGACAACACATCTTCTCCTTGAATATATCATTATCCCCAAACTTCCTCGGAAATCTCTCTCACCAGATCAATCTTTGCCCACTGCTCAGCATCGGTCAGTTTATTACCAATCTCGCAAGAGGCGAAGCCGCATTGAGGACTGAGACTGAGCCGATCGAGGGAGATATATCTGGCTGCTTCTCGGATGCGGGCGATAACCGTAGCCTTATCCTCCAGCACAGGAGATTTAGAGGTTACCAAACCCAGAACCACCTTCTTGCCATCTGCCACATACTTCAATGGCTCGAAACCACCCGAACGCTCATCGTCATACTCCAGATAGAAGGTATCTACATCTTCATGAGCGAAGAGATAAGGAGCCACGGCATCGTAGGCACCCTTGGTGGCATAGCAGGAATGATAATTGCCTCGGCATACGTGGGTGTTGATGGTCAACCCCTCCGGTTTGCCCTCGATGGCAAGATTGTTCACCTTCAGATATTGCAGGGCTTCCTGCTCTAGGGTGAACCCTGTGCCCACCTTAGCCTTCCAGTAATCGCTATCCACAATCATTCCCCAGGTGCAATCATCCAGCTGGATGGTGCGGCAACCGGCTGCATAAATCTCCTGGAAGAAGGTGCGGTAGGCCTGAACTATATCCTCTATCAGTTGGGTGGTGTTAGGATAGAACTTGCGGGTATTCTCGGCATTCTTACCACGGAACAGTTCGGCAAGAAACTGTGCCGGAGCCGGAACCGTCTGCTTTGCCTCGAAGATATATTCGCCATTGGCATCCAACTCCTCAAACTGCTTTACAAAGAGGAAATCCTTGATAAAAGGATGATTCTCGCTGGTAATCTTGCCGGTCAGTTGGATAGAACCCTTGGTTGTCTCCTCGCCATGAAACTGGTAGCCATGCTCCAGTTCGATATGCTCCACGCCATTGAATCCCCACATAAAGTCGAGATGCCAATAGCTGCGGCGGAACTCGCCATCGGTGATATAAGGCAGGCGATGCGCCTTCTGCTGACTGATGACCTCAGTAATCAACCGGTCTTCTACGGCGCGAAGGTCGGTGGCAGAAATCTTGCCATCAGCAAACTTAGCTCTCGCTTCCTTCAACTCTGCAGGGCGCAAATAGCTGCCCACTGCCTCAAAATGTATATTTCTTACGTTGCTCATATTTTTATCTCCTCATTATTATTTGATGTGAATGACTCTTTATCCTGTCATTAACGATGAATGACGCTTTGCATCCGGAATTGCGGGTGCAAAGGTAAGAAGAAGAATTTTATTTGCCAAATATTCTCCGTAATTCAGAAAAATATACTATCTTTGCAGCGAATTAAGCAAATCAGCAGAATATTATTCTGTAAGAATCAGTAAAAACAGAAATAAAGCAACAATGACAACAGAAGAAAAACTTGATGAAACAGACATCAGAATACTGAAGTTACTGCAGCAGAACTCCCGACTCACCGTGAAGGAACTTGCTGCAAGAGTACACCTCTCCCCTTCCCCCACCTTCGAACGGCAGAAGCGGCTGGAACGCGAGGGATACATCCAGCGATACGGAGCCATCGTAGACCATCACAAGATGGGACACAACGTAATCGTGCTCTGCAATATCCGGCTCAAGCAGCATACCCATGACCTGATTCAGCAATTCATGGATACCGTGCAGACCATCGACCAGATAACGGAGTGCTACAACACCACCGGCGATTATGACTTCCAGATCAAGGTATATGCCCACGACATGAAAGCCTATCAGGACTTCATGCTCAACACGCTGGGAAACATCGACTGCATAGGAAGTCTGCACAGCATCATCGTGATTGGAGAAATCAAGGATTCGCATTATATTCCCGTAGCAAAATAAGGAGGTACGTGATGACAGCAAAAAGGATTTTAATAATATGCCTGTTTATTTCCATGCTTTTCTGCCTTCCATCCAAGGCACAGAAGCCGGGAGAAACCGTCAGCGAACAAACCATCAGAAAACTGGGCGAGAAGCATTTCTTCTCCATCTCCACTATTCCTGATGATATCTTCCGCCTGATGCAGGGCAAGACATACAAGAAGAACTGTACCGTGGCAAGAAGCGAACTGAGATATATAAGATGCCTGCACGTAGACAAGGACGGCAGAAACATCGTGGGAGAAATGGTGGTGAACAAGGCGATAGCCACAGATGTGCTCGATATTCTGAAAAAGCTATACGAGGCAAAATATCCGATAGAACGGATGAGGCTCATTGACTACTGGGATGCCGACGACGAAAGGGCGATGAGAGCCAACAACTCCTCCAGTTTCAACTTCCGCTTCATCTCACATACCCATACGGTATCGAAGCACGGAAGGGGACTGGCCGTAGACATCAACACCCTCTACAATCCTTACCACAAACGGCTGAAGAACGGCAAGGAAGTGGTGGAACCTGCCACCGCCCGCCCCTATCTGGACCGCAGCAAGAACCACGCTTACATGATTAAGAAAGGCGACCTCTGCTACCGGCTCTTCAAGGCAAAAGGATTCAGATGGGGAGGTGACTGGAAACACAGCAAAGATTACCAGCACTTCGAAAAATAGAAATGCAGGAAAGAACAGCCAGCAAGGAAAGGACATAAAAAAAAGACTATGCCTATGTTACATCATTTCTTTAGTAACTATGGCATAGTCTTTTATTATCCTAACGATCTTTTTTATATGTAACACTAATTTAATTCACCTGCTACAGCCTTTTTATAATACATTGTAACTAGCTGTACCAGACTGAATTATATTCTCTACGTTCATCGTCCTCATTATAGAGGTTCTCATATTCAAGGTTCATAGCCTCGAATGATTCCTGTGTCTGTTTCATGATAACTCCTCCTCTATTTATTATGTTCAACTTTTAATATGGCAAAATTACTAAAAAAAACAGATTTCTGATGTCAATATTTCAGAAAACTTTTGTATTTTTGCACCATCTCTGCACATCAGGGGCAAAAAGTGCAAAAAAACAGCTCTGTTCAAGAGCCATGCAAGATAAAAAACAAGAAACAAGATGAAGATATTACATACTTTACGACTCGACAGAATGAAGTGGCACCACTGGGTACTGCTGCTGTTGCTCATCCTCGTCACCCTTACCAAGATGATTCCTCTCTGGGGAGTTATCTACACCTACCGTGTTTATCCCGTTATCGGCACCCTTCTTTCGCCCATCTCGGGCATCTTTCCCTTTGCCGTGGGCGATATTTTCATAGCTCTCAGCATCGCCTGGGTCATCCTCTATCCTATCTACGAGATGGGATTACGGAAGAAACTCGCCCGTCGGTTTATCTTTCTTGCTGCCAAGAGCGGCGGCTATCCGAAGAAAAAGGCGGTTTCCGGAAGGGTGATAGAATATCTGCTGTGGGTATACGTATGGTTTTATGCAGCTTGGGGACTGAACTATTCGCAGCCCGTTATCTATTACAGAGTAGGCATGAAGCCAGCTGAGGTTTCGAAAGAGAAGTTCAGGAAATTTGCCTACCAATATGCCGACAGCCTCAACTATTTAAGTGAAGAACGAAGAGGGAAGAGTGATGGAAGTGAAGAACGAAGAGGGAAGAGTGAAAAATCTGACAGTATCGTGGATGATAAATTGAAGAATCGGGTGCGGGATGAGGTTCTGAAAGAATATAACAAGATAGGATATCATGAGGGCATTAATCCACCTTTCAACCAGCATCCTCATGCCAAGACGATGGTGTTTACGCCCCTCAGTTCGATGTCGGGTGTAACCGGCAGCATGGGACCATTCTTCTGCGAATTTACGCTGAACGGCGATATTCTTGCACACGATTATCCTGCTACCTATGCCCATGAGTTTGCTCATTTTCTAGGCATCTCCAACGAAGGTGAGGCAAATTTCTACAGCTATATTGTCTGTACCGCATCACCAGATAAAACGGTGAGATTCAGCGGATACTACCACATTCTGCCTCATGTATTATATAATGTATTCGACATCCTCGGCGAAAAGGAAGGTGAGAAATATCTGAAATATATCCGTCCTGAGATAATCAGGCTGCTGAAAAGCGACCGCCAATACTGGCAGGGCAAAAGATGCAAGGCACTGGATGCTGCCCAGGATTTCTTCTTCGAACTCTATCTGAGAGGCAACCATGTAGAAGGTGGCAGAAAGAGCTATGCCGGCGTCATCGGCCTGATTCTGGCTTGGGAAGGGGAAAAAGGCTAGTATGCCCTCGCACGCCAGCCTTTTAAAGAGTTTTCGCATATTTTTTCGATGCCAGCTTAATTTCTCCCCTTCTTTCTTCTTTTAATATCATAGAGAGGAGAAAAAAGGAGCAAAATCTCCTGTTTCTCAAAGAAAAAGTATATATTTGCAATCGAATTGCAGATATCAAAAAGATATATCGATATGAAGAAAGAAAAAGATTTTTCAGAAACTGATTTTTCAAAGAAGAAGGCATTGGAAAGCTTATCGGACGATGAGATTCTGCAGGGCTTCAAGGATGCCGATGCCAGAATCGTGAGGGAGTATTACTACGGATACTGCCGGGTGGCTTATTGCATCTACGATAAGCGATATGACCTGCAGCACAAGCCGGGCATGGACTTTTATTCGCTAGCCCACGAATATTATCTCTATCTCTGCGAACACGACTTCAAACCGCTGGAAGACAGGAAACCGAGCATGTCGCTCAAGACCTGGATGGTGAATGGTTTCCGGTTCCTGCTGCTGGATAAGTTGAAGGAAGTGGTGAAGGAGCATCGTTTCGAGAGTTTCGAGGCAAGGCAGGAAAGCCGCAAGATGCAGTTTGACGTGACCGACAACCAGTTTGAGCACGATCTTTACCAGACGATAGAGGACATCGGCAATTTCTATTATGGCAGAGACAGCAAGAACAGCATCATCCTGAAGATGCTCTATATAGAGGGATTCAGAGGCAAGGATGTAGCTGCCCAGTTGGGTATATCCCACTCAGCCGTCACCCAGCGTTGTCAGAAGATGATGCACGATGTGGTGATTCCTTATTTCAAGAGATACTTCGATGCATCGGAATACGGAAGCTATCTGTCGTTCGCTGAGAAAGATGCATGTATCGAAAGTGCTCCAAAGATGTCGATGCCGAGAATGATGTCTTCGAGAATGTGCTGCGAGGAAGCGGCTGTTCATGGCAATAACACATTAAATATTAGCAATATGGAAGATAAGAAGAAGGGAAGAATCACTCCTAGCTGGATTGATTCATTAAAGGAGAACGAGATTTTTGTGTTTGGCAGCAATCTGGCTGGCATGCATGGTGGTGGAGCTGCCCGTATTGCCCGATTACATTTCGGTGCCGTCATGGGACAGGGTGTTGGCTTGCAGGGACAGAGTTACGCCATCCCTACGATGCAGGGCGGCGTGGAAACCATCCGTCCATACGTGAATGATTTCCTGGATTTTGCCAAGCATCATCCAGAAATGCAGTTCCTGGTAACGCCTATCGGTTGCGGTATCGCCGGCTTTGAGGCTGAAGACATCGCCCCATTGTTCGAGAGTGCAAAGGAGATGAAGAACATCAGCTTGCCGGAGAGTTTCTGGGAGGTGATAGAGTAATCTTCTGAAGAAATAGCGGAAAACAAGTTTTTGAAAGAAAAAGGAAAAGATTATGCTGAACTTGAAAGAATCTTTAGATTCATTTACTTTGAGTGAGGATACACGGAGAAAAATTCTGAACGAGGACCACCCTTTCGGGAATCAGGGCTCTCCATTCATCCCTTCGGAATTCAAGGAAATCGCTCAGATAGCTTTAGCCGGTCACTTCCTGGTAAGTGCTGGAACCCAACAGATAACAGTACACCCCACAAGTGTGGAGTTCTACTATCACGAAGAGGCAGAGGGTGGCATCAAAGACCCCATCGTATATCATCGCAACCCTAAGAATGGTTCTCCCAAGAGCATCTTCAAGTTGGGCATCCTGCACAACCATGTTTCAGAAATCGACATCACGTTCGAGAAGGGTACCCATCCCGAAGATGCCATCAGGGCATCTCTGCTGATACGTGAGTTTTCGGTAGATGGAAATCCACCCGACAGTCGTTCCACCTTATTATATGATATGCTTTATTCGCAAGCCTCCATCTTCGATGGCTTTTCCATCAAATGGGTTGATGGAGAAGAAAAGGCAGAGGTAGAAGCTGATGTGCGCAAGAACGTGGCGAAATATGATGAAAACGGCCAGAAGATACAGGCAAAAGATCATCAGGAACTTCTCTACAAAGGGTTCATCCTGACAAAAGACAAGAAGCATATCCAAGACCCACGGCCATGGCAATTTAAAAAGAAAAAATTATGTTAGGAGCAATGATAGGAGATATTGCTGGCTCAAAATATGAGTTCAACAATACGTTTGATTATGATTTCGAGATGTTCGGCGAGGGATGCGACTTCACCGATGATACCATCTGTACGGTGGCGATAGCCGATGCGATATTGAATGGGCGAAGCTATCAGGAAAGTCTGCTGGACTGGTGTCGCCGCTATCCTTCTCCAAAGGGAGCGTATGGCGGAAGATTCGCAGGGTGGATTCGTTCTCTTAATCCGCAGCCATACAATAGTTTTGGCAATGGTTCGGCGATGCGAGTATCGCCGGTAGCTTGGCTATTCGATGACCTGTCACAGGTTTTGGAAGAGGCAGAGAAATCGGCACTTCCTACTCATAACCATCCCGAAGGAATCAAGGGAGCCAAAGCCGTGGCTCATGCCATCTGGCATTTCCGCAAGAGTAAGGAAAGCCATCAGCCAAATGCTGAGGCAATGAAAGGCTTCAAGGATATCGCCCGCAGCTATTATGAAGATTTCGATACACGAGATTATCCGAAAGGCAAGTTTGATGAAACCTGCATGGATGCCGTACCATTGTCTTTCTATCTCCTCTCGCAAGCCTCATCCTTCGAAGATGCCATCCGCCTGTCCATATCTCATGGTGGCGACAGCGATACCATTGGAGCCATCGTCGGCTCTATTGCCGAAGCCCGATTCGGTATTTCTTTAGAGATAAGACTCAAGGCGATGAACTATCTCCCTGAGAACATGACAAGAATATACCAACTGTTTGATACCGATAATGAAATAAAGAAAATAGATAAAGACATACAAGAAATCGTTGCTGGCAAGCGAACCTTTCTTACCGACTTTCATCGCCAAAACACATTAAATGCTCTCGAGGATGTTAAGGAAATGCTAAAGCATCCATATACTAGAGAACAAAAAATGGAACAGATTGAAAAGATTCATGCTCAGAGCCAACGCAATAAATAAAAACATAGGTATAAGTGCTCAATGTACTTGTACCTATGCTTTCATTTTCTAAAATCTTTTTATTAAGAAATTCAGCTAATCACTCATATTCGCAAATGGCCGTTTTCCCTCATGCCGCAATTTAAACGCTTGAATCATTCGCCACTCAACCATCCTTGAATTTTCCATAGTCTCTGCCCAGCAAACCACAAAATCATCAACATCTGTCATTTGCCAAATCGCCCTTCCTCCTCCATGAGAAGCTCGCTTTCCTTGTCCAAACTTCATGTATGAACGCAAACGACTTCTCATATTAGTTGATTTTCCTATATACAAAATACAGGTTCCGTTAACATACTGATCTTGTAAATAAGATAGTGAATAACAAGGAGAATCATTTGGAACTTTCACATAACCTCCTAAACTAGAAATACTAAAAACCGGTTTTTGATTTGTAGCAGCTCCCCAAAGTGGACACAAAAAATGATTATTAATTATTTATATT
>JAJWAL010000010.1:0-37962 GCA_021618535.1 Segatella copri
GATTTTCGTATCTTTGCATCTATGAAAAAGTTATTTATCTCTATTATAGCATCCATTATTGCCTTGGGAGCCCATGCCCAGGTGCAATGCGAAGACACTTGTCAGCACGTTCACGGCATCGACTTGAGTCATTATCAGGGCAACGTGTTCTGGGAAACCGTGGGTGACAACTCTAAGATGGCTTACGTTTATCTGAAAGCTACCGAGGGAGGAACCAACATCGACAGCAAATACAAGCAGAATATCGACCTGGCTCATCGCTACGGAATGAAAGTGGGTTCTTATCATTTCTACAGAGCCCGCATCCCGCAGCAGACTCAGCTGGAAAACTTCATGGCCCAATGCCGTCCGGGAGATCAGGACCTTCTGCCGATGATTGACGTGGAGACGAAAAGCGGCATGGGTACAGAAGAATTCTGCGATTCGCTTTTCAAGTTTCTGCATCTTGTAGAAAAAGCATACAAGCAAAAGCCCCTCATCTATACGGGAGCCAATTTCTATGATAACTATCTGCTGGGCAAGCTAGACAGCTACAAGCTGATGATTGCCCAGTATACAAAGCGAATCCCTGTATTGCGAGATGGTAGGGATTTCGAAATGTGGCAATATACGGGTAAGGGCAGGCTCAACGGAATAAACGGCTATGTTGACAAAAGCCGCTTCATGGGCCGCCATCGCCTGAGGGAAATCAGATTCAGACACAGATAAGGACTTTGAACTTGGAACATGGAACTTTGAACTTTATGATTAGCTTCGTGGTTTGGGTTCTATTGGTCAGAAATATCAATATTATTAAGTAAATCAATAAACATAAAATAGAATTATGGCAATTATCAAATGTCCGGAATGCGGACGCCAAATTAGCGATAAAGCACCTACCTGCCCTAGTTGCGGAGTAGAAATAGCAGGCAAAATTACCAAATGCCCAAGTTGTGGCGAGGTTTATTTCAGCAACCTGGAAATGTGTCCAAACTGCCACGAACTGAATCCGTTGCTCACAAGAATGACTCCTCAGGCAGGAATGAACCAGCAGGTTCCTGCAAACCAGGCTCCTTCTATGGCTCAGCAGCAAGAAACAGAAAATGCAGCTAAGCAGAATGCTATCAGACAAGAGGAAATGCGCCGTCAGGAAATGCTCAGACAGCAGACCCGTCCTCAAGCGCCGGCAAGACCTGCAGCTCCAGCAACTCCTCCTACCCCTCCCGTTCCTCCGGTTCGCCCACAGCAAACCAATTCCCAGAACGGCGGAAACGGAGAAGGAACCCAGGAAAAGAAAAAGAGCAACCGTGGCGTTATCATCATCTCGCTTATTTTCGCCTTCCTCGTTTGTGGCATCTTCTATTATTTCTACGATAGTGCCAATAAGAATAAGGAACTGGAAGCTTACGAGTATGCCATGCAGAGTAGCGACCCGATGGTTCTGCAGAGTTACCTCGATACTTATAAGGATGCTGACGAGGCGCATCGTGATTCCATCATGGCTCACCTTGAACTCCTGAAGCAGACTGATCAGGACTGGACCAACGCCGTAGTTAGCGGTTCGAAAGAAGCCCTGCAGGCTTATCTCGACAAATACCCAAACAGTCCGCACAAGCAGGAGGTTCTGAACAAGATAGATTCCATCGACTGGAATGTAGCCAAGAATGCTGATAATGTAGAAGCTTACCAGGCTTATCTCGCCGCTCATGCTGACGGTTCACATATCGAAGAGGCTGAGAATGCGATGAAGAAAGCCAAGAGCAGAGATTTGCAGCCAGAAGAGAAAGACATGATAAGCAGTCTGTTCCGCCATTTCTTCCAGAGCATCAATACCCGCGACGCAGATGGTTTGCAGGCTTCATGCGAAGATATTCTCTCTTCGCTCCTGGGCAAGAATTCTGCTACCAAGGCAGATGTTGTTACCTTTATGAATAAGCTTTATAAGGAAGATGTGACCAACCTGAACTGGTTCCTCACAAACGATTATAAGATTAAGAAGCGCGAGGTGGGTGACGAAGATTATGAATATCAGGTTCTGTTCTCAGCACGTGAGGAAGTTCAGCTTACCGACGGTACTAAGAAAACCAACCATTTCAAAATCAACGCAACCGTTTCGCCAGACGGCAAGGTTTCTGCGTTCAACATGTCGAAGATTAATGCCGCAGAATAGAATAAAAAACGCCCTGCAAGAACAGGAACTTCATTTCTGAATGTTCCCTTCTTGCAGGGCGTTTCTTTTTTACTTTCATGTTTCGGGAAAGTTCTCATGGCCGAGAACCTGTTCCCTTCCTACAGAAACTACTTTGCATCCTTCATCTGACGGAGCAAATCTTTCTGCTTTTCATTCAACCCGGTTGGCAACTTCACGTTGTAAGTAATCATCAGGTCGCCAAAGGTACCGTCACCTCGGTCGTATCCTTTTCCGCGAACACGAACCTTCGTGCCATTCTGCGTTTCCGGCTTAATCTTCAGTTTGATTTTAGAACCATTACTCAATTTAATGATTCCTTCGCCGCCTAGCAGAGCCGTATAAAGGTCGATATTCACATTCATGTTCATTTCGCCATTATTGGCACGACCATTCTGGCCGCAACCGCCGCCACAACCACCAGTACCGAAATCAGCACCAGCTCCGTAGCCAGCCCCATTAAAGCCGCTACCATAACCGGCAGAACCATTAAATCCGCCAAAATTGCCGGAACCGAATCCACCTGCCGACTGCTGACTTCTGCCACGGCCTCCGAAAAGATTTTCGAAGAAGCTGGAGAAACCTCCACCTCCGCCAAACTGGCTGAAGTCGAAACCTTCGAATGGATTTCCACCTGCTCCACCATAGCTTCCGGAACCGCCTGCTCCACCAGCTCCGCCGAAACCTCCGAATGCATCAGCATTCTTCCATTGTTCGCCATACTGGTCGTATTTAGCACGCTTATCTGGGTCAGAAATCACCTCATACGCCTCGTTCAGCGCCTGGAACTTAGCCTTCGCCTTCGGGTCGTTAGGGTGCAAATCTGGGTGAAACTGTTTTGCACGTTTACGATACGCAGCTCTCACATCCTTCTGCGGAATGTTCTTGTCTACGCCGAGAATCTTGTAATAATCAACAAATGCCATATTATAAAACCTCCTATTTTTTAGTTTTTAAAAAATATCCAACAAAAAGTATGCCTATTTAAGTTCTTTTTTGTACTTTTGCAGAGAAAATAAGAAACAAAGCTCAGCTGATGGGCTTTTATTACTCAAAAGAATACATTTATTTATATGAAACAATTATTTGCGGCGCTTCTTCTGGCGCTCACATTCAATTCACAAGCGATGGCACAACAACGTACCGTAAAACTGAGAGTGATAGAGACAAGCGATGTGCACGGCTCTTTCTTCCCTTACGATTTCATCAACCGTAAGCCGAAAGCAGGAACCCTGGCGCGCGTTTCTTCCTACGTCAATAATCTGCGAAAAGACTACAAGGATAACCTCATCCTCTTGGAGAATGGCGATATTCTGCAGGGACAGCCTACCTGCTATTATTATAATTATGTAAACACAGAGGCTAGAAACGTGGCTGCCGATGTGGTCAACTACATGAAGTATGATGCGCAAGTGTTTGGCAATCATGATGTTGAAACGGGTCATCCAGTTTACGACAAATGGATAAAAGAACTCAATTGCCCAGTTCTTGGTTCCAACATCATCAGCACTTCTACAGGCGAGCCTTATGTTAAGCCTTACCTTATCCTGAACCGCGAAGGCGTGAAGGTGGCTGTCTTGGGAATGCTCACTCCTGCCATTCCAAACTGGCTCACGGAGAATCTCTGGAGCGGACTGAAATTTGAAAATATGGTAACAAACGCCCGCAAATGGGTGAAGTATCTCCAGGAGAATGAAAAACCGGATGTTATCATCGGCCTCTTCCACAGCGGAAAAGACGGAGGCATTCAGACTGCCGAATATGATGAAGACGCCTCTATCAAGGTGGCAAAAGAAGTGCCGGGCTTCGACCTCATTCTCTTCGGCCACGACCATACGCGCGACAACGAAACCGTAACCAACGCAGAGGGAAAGCAGGTGGTTTGTCTGGACCCTGCCAACAACGCCATTAGTGTGGCAGATGCTGAAATAACCCTCACCCTCAACAAGAAGAAGGTGAACGGAAAGAAGCAACTGGTGGTTACTGACAAGAAGGTGACAGGCAAGATTGTAGATGTGACAGATTGTCCTATCGACGAGGATTTCATGAAGGCTTTCGAGCCTCAGATTGCGGAAGTAAAGAAATATGTAGGCAAGCAGATTGGCAACTTCAAAAATACCATCTACAGCCGCGACCAGTTCTTCGGCAGTTCTGCCTTCAACGATTTCATCCTCAACCTTCAGTTGCAGATGACAAAAGCCGACATTTCGTTCAACGCTCCTCTTCAGTTCAACGCGGTTCTCAACGCCGGTCCAATCTGTGTGAGCGACATGTTCAATCTCTATAAATACGAGAATCAGCTCTACGTGATGCGCATGACGGGCGAAGAAATCAGAAAGCATCTGGAAATGAGTTACGACCTCTGGGTGAACACCATGAAGAGTCCTGACGACCATCTTCTGCTGCTCGATGAGAAGACCGTCGGCGACCAGCAACGCCTCGGTTTCAAGAATCTCTCGTTCAACTTTGATAGTGCTGCCGGAATCGATTACGAAGTAGACGTAACCAAGCCAAATGGCGAGAAGGTGAAGATTCTGCGCATGAGCAACGGCGAGCCTTTCGATGAGAAGAAATGGTACAAGGTGGCGGTTAACAGCTATCGTGGTAATGGTGGCGGCGAACTCCTTACCAAGGGTGCCGGAATTCCGAAAGACAGTCTTGAAAGCCGAATCATCTATCGCAGCAAGCGCGACCAGCGCTACTATCTGATGGAAGAAATCGAAAAGATGGGAACTGTAGATGCGAAACCAAACAATAACTGGAAGTTTGTGCCAGAAGCATGGACCAAGCCAGCTGCCCAGCGCGATTTCGAATTGCTGTTCGGAAAGAAGAAATAGCTCCTCGAAACGCTTTTGGAAAAGCATATTATAAAGTTCAAAGTAAAAAAGTAAATAAGTTCAAAATAAAGAATGAAGTATTGGTTTATATTTTGCAAGACTGATCTCTTGCTCGAAAAGAAAGAAGACGGAACCTATACGATTCCTTGTTCAGAAGAGAGTCCAATCCCAACAAAGCCTTGGACTCACATACTCAACATCACTCCGATGGAAGACGGAACAGAGGTGAAGACCTTCACCATTCCTGAGCCCGTTACCGACAATCCGAAGTACGAAATGTGCGGCTTGCGCCCTAGTTTCTACAAACTCTCTCCTGCCCTTTACCAGAAAGCAGGAAAGTGTCAGGAGCTCAACTATTGGGACATGAATACCCAATTCTGCGGCGTTTGCGGAGCTCCGATGAAAATGGCAACCGACATCAGTAAGAAATGTACAGAATGCGGCAAACAGGTCTGGCCTTCGCTTGCCACAGCCATCATCGTTCTGATTAAGAAAGATGATCAGGTCTTGCTGGTACACGCTCGCAATTTCAAGGGAAATTTCGACAGTCTCGTGGCTGGTTTCGTAGAGACTGGCGAGAATCTGGAAGAGGCGGTTCATCGTGAAGTAATGGAAGAAACCGGTCTGACTATCAAGAACTTGAAATATTTCGGCTCTCAGCCTTGGCCTTACCCGAGCGGTCTGATGATTGGTTTCTCGGCAGAATATGTAGATGGAGAAATTCATCTTCAGAAAGAAGAACTTTCGCGTGGCAAATGGTTCACGAAGGAGAATCTCCCTATTCTCCCAGAGAAACTTTCCATCGCCCGAAAACTCATCGACGCCTGGCTGGCGGACAAACTCTAATAATGAGGACAAACTCTAAAAGTGAGGATAAACTCTAAAAAATGATGAAAGAGAAACTTTGGAATGCAAACTACATCAAGGTGATGACTACCAACTTTCTGTTGTATTTCGCCTTCTATCTGCTCACACCTTTGCTCCCTCTCTATCTGAGCGAAAATTTCGGAGCCACGAAAGATGTGATAGGAATTGTGTTGAGCGGTTATACGGTTGCCGCCCTCATCATCCGTCCGTTCAGCGGATATGTAGTTGACAGCTTTTCGCGCAAGAAGGTGCTGATGGTCTGTCTCTCGGCCTTCGCCATCTTCTTTGCCGGCTATATTGCAGCCAGCACCATCCTGATGTTTGCCATCTGCAGAACCTTGCACGGAGGTCCGTTCGGAGCCGTAACGGTTGCCAACAGCACCTGCGCCATTGACGTTCTTCCGGCAAGTCGGAGAAATGAAGGAATCGGACTCTACGGACTGAGCAACAACTTTGCCATGGCGATAGCTCCGTCCATCGGAATCTATCTGCATAATGCGGTAGAAAGTTACACGATTCTCTTCTGGATAGCTTTCATCGTGGCGATAGCCTCAGTTGTGATTGCAGGAACCATCCGCCTCCCCGAAAAGGAAATCGTTAAGAACAAGGAGAAGCTTTCTCTCGACCGCTTCTTCCTGACGCGTGCCTGGCTCCTTGCCATCAATATCGCCATGTTCGGTTTCTGCTGGGGCGTTCTGAGCAATTATCTCGCAATCTACAGCAAGGAGGAACTCGGAATTACGGGCGGAACGGGCACTTATTTTGCCCTTCTTTCCATGGGTCTGTTCCTGTCAAGACTGCAGGGAAGAAAAGCCTTGAGTCAGGGCAAACTTACCCAGAATGCTGCCGAAGGAATGCTGCTTTCGCTTGTTGGTTTCATCATCTTTGTTGCCGTCAAGCACCCGGTAGCCTATTATCTTTCGGCTTGTCTTATCGGCCTGGGCAACGGTCATCTTTACCCAGCCTTTCTCAACATGTTTATTAATGTGGCTCGTCACGACCAGCGTGGGACGGCAAACAGCAGCATTCTTACAGGTTGGGATTTGGGCTTCGGAATCGGCTGTCTGCTAGGCGGAGTTGTGGCAGAACATTTCGGTTACAACGGCACATTCTGGATGGTTGCTATAGAAAATGCAGCTTCCGTTATCCTCTTCTTTGCCGCTTCGAAACAATTCTTTGAGAAGAGACGCAGAGAATAGAAAACAGTTGATAAAGAGAAATATAAGATTTTGAACAAAAAAGAGCACTTCATCCGAGACAGAAGAAAGTCTCAGGCGAAGTGCTCTTGTTTTTATCTTACTTTTCTATTTTAGAAAGGAAGATCATCTGCGCTACCACCCTCTGCTGCAGGAGCTGCAGGCTGAACTGGAGGGAATGCTGCTGTTGCACCATTAGCAGGAGCTGCTGGCTGAGCAGGAGCTACAGGAGCACCTACAGGAGGAAACGCACCTGGCTGCATTCCGCCCATAGCACCAGCTACGGCGTTAGGATCAACACGCTGGATGTTCCAGGCGCGGATGCTATTGAACCAACGGCCCTGATACTCGTGAGCATCGATGTCGAAAGAAACCAGAAGTTCCTCACCACTCTGAATATTGAACTGAGCCAGACGGTCTGCTCCGAAAACATCAAAGCACAATTTCTTTGGATACTGCTCATGAGTTTCAATTACGAACGACTGAGCTTTCCACTCTCCTCTTGCAGAGACGCCGCTTCTTTCAGGCAAAACGGCAATAACCTTTCCTTGTAATTCCATATGATAATATTTAAAGTTTTTCCTTTGTTTAAAGGGTGTTTTTTTCTTTCTGACTGCGAAATTACTAAAAATAGTTCAAAAACTAGAACTTTTCTCCAATTATTTTTGCTTATCAGCGATATTTTTTGTATTTTTGTGCTCAATTAGGTGATATTGCCTAATTTAATAAGGTGAAACAGAAAACAAAATAAAATTTAAATAAAATACTCATGAGATTTACAGTATCAAGTTCTGCATTGAGCAGCAAGCTCAACATGCTCGCAAAAGTGATTGGAAGCAAGAATTCGTTGCCAATCCTCGATTGTTTCCTTTTCCAAGTTGCTAACGGTGAGATGAGCATCACAGCTAGCGATAGTGACAACGTCATCAAGAGTACACTCGCTCTTACCGACCACGATGGAGAAGGTGAGTTTTGTGTGCCTAACCGCGTTATCCTCGATGCGCTGAAGGAACTGCCTGAGCAGCCTCTTCACTTCGATGTGGATACTGCCGGAGAAGCCATTGCGATCAAGATTGTTTATCAGAACGGTCTTTACAACTTCACAGGTCAGAGCGCAGAGGATTATCCTCGCACACAGAGCATGAACGATGCTTGCACCACCGTTTCTTTGCCTACAGAAATGCTGATCAACAACATTTCACGCTCGCTCTTCGCTACAGCCAACGATGAGTTGCGCCCAGTCATGAACGGTATTTACTTCGACCTGACAGCAGATGCTCTCGCTATCGTAGCAAGCGATGGTCACAAGCTGGTTCGCAGCAAGAACTTCACTATCAAGAGCGAATCTCCTTCAGCATTCAACTTGCCTAAGAAGCCAGCTTCTCTGCTGAAGAACATTCTGAGCAAGGACGGCGACGACGCTATCATCAAGTTTGATGACCGAAGCGCAGAAATCCAGTTTACTGACGGCGTTATGAGATGCAGACTGATTGATGGCCGCTACCCTAACTACAACTCTGTCATTCCAAACAACCCTAACGAGGTTACAGTAGACCGCAGAGGCTTGCAGAGTGCTTTGCGCCGCGTATTGCCATTTGCAAGCGAGAGCAGCCAGCTCATCCGTTTCCACATCGAGTCAGGCCGTTTCGAGGTTTCTTCTGAGGATATTGACTTCTCAACATCTGCAAAGGAACAGTTGTCTTGCGAATACAACGGCTCTCCTATCAGCATCGGCTTCAAGGGAAGCAGTCTGATGGAAATCCTGAGCAATCTCACAAGCGACAACATCATCATCCAGCTAGCAGACCCAAGCCGTGCCGGAATCATCGTTCCTGCAGAACAGCCTGAGAACGAAGATATTCTGATGCTCATCATGCCTATGCTCCTTAACGACTAAAGGAGCACGGGCTTTCTCTGAAACAACAAAAAGAAAAGTATTTCTACAAAAATGAAACTCAATTTGACAAAGCCTCTGATTGTGTTCGACCTGGAGACAACTGGTCTTGACATGATCAAGGATCGTATTATACAGATTTCTTACATCAAGGTAATGCCTGATGGAACTGAAGACCGCAAGAACCTCTTCATAAATCCTTGCAAGGAGATTCCTGCCGAAGTAGTTGCCCTTACAGGCATCAGCAACGAAGATGTAAAAGATGCGCCAACCTTCAAGCAGCTGGCTGCCACATTGGAGAAGGAATTTACAGGTTGCGATTTCGCAGGCTACAACTCCAACCACTTCGATGTACCGATGCTCGCAGAAGAATTCCTGCGTGCGGGAATCGACTTCGATTTCAACAAGTGCCGTCTCATCGATGCGCAGACCATCTTCATGAAGATGGAACGCCGCAACCTGGCTGCTGCCTACAAGTTCTATTGCGGCAGAAAGATGGAGGAAGATTTCGAAGCTCATCGTGCAGATCAGGATACAGAGGCTACTTACCGCGTGCTCATGGGCGAGCTCGACAAGTATGCTCCAGGCGTGCAGGATGAACCTGAGCGCGTGCTCAACAACAACATGGATGAACTTGCCGAATTCTCTAAGCAGAAGGATAATGTAGATTTCGCCGGACGCATCGTTTGGGAAGAGGTAAAAGACGCCCAGGGCAACGTTGTAAACGATGAGAACGGAAATCCTTTGAAGCACGAAGTATTCAACTTCGGCAAATACAAAGGATGGGATGTGGCTGAGATTCTGACCAAAGATCCGGGTTATTTTACATGGGTCTTGGGAAGCGATTTCACCAACAATACCAAGCAGGTGCTTACCCGCATCCGCCTTCGTGAATTCAACAAGAGAATGGGAAAATAATTGTTACCTGGCTTTCGCAAGAAGTTGAAGAACTAACCTTGCGAATCTCGGATTTATTTCTTAACAGTTAGAAAAATTCATGTTAAAAGGAAAGAAAATCGTATTGGGCATTACGGGCTCTATTGCAGCCTACAAGTCTTGTCTCATCATACGAGGTCTCATCAAGCGCGGAGCCGAAGTGCAGGTGGTCATTACGCCTGCAGGAAAGGAGTTTATCACTCCCATCACTCTTTCGGCTCTTACCCATAAGCCTGTGGTAAGCGAATTCTTCTCGCAACGCGATGGAACCTGGAATTCGCACGTAGACTTAGGTCTATGGGCCGACGCCATGCTCATCGCTCCTTGCACAGCCTCTACCATGGGAAAGATGGCTCACGGAATTGCTGACAACATGCTCATCACAACCTATCTGTCGATGAAAGCGCCTGTTTTCATCGCTCCAGCCATGGACCTCGACATGTATAAGCATCCTTCTACGCAAGCCAATATGAAAATACTCCTGGGCTACGGAAATCACATCATAGAACCGGAAGTGGGATTCCTGGCAAGCGGACTGGAAGGAAAGGGACGCATGGAAGAACCTGACATCATCGTAGAATGCCTTGACAGATTCTTCGATGAACAGGCTCAGCAGAATGCAGAGACCGATGAAGCTGCATCTGAAAACTGCAAGGAAAAAGAAAGCGATAAGCTCGATTTGAAAGGCAAGAAGATCATGATTACAGCCGGACCAACCTACGAAAAGATTGACCCGGTACGTTTCATCGGCAATTATTCTTCCGGCAAAATGGGCTTTGCACTTGCTGAAGAGTGTTGCCACCGTGGTGCTGAGGTTACGCTGGTTGCAGGTCCGGTTTCGCTCAGTTGTTCTGAAGCCATTCATCGCATAGATGTAGAAAGTTGCGAGGAAATGTACCAGGCAGCCACCCAGGCTTTCGCCTCAACCGATGCAGCCATCCTCTGTGCGGCTGTTGCTGATTTCAAGCCAAGCGAGATTGCTGACAGGAAAATCAAGCGAGAGAAAGATGATTTGGAACTCCGCCTCGTCCCTACTCACGATATTGCCGCAGCCCTTGGCAAGATGAAACAAAAACATCAGCGAATTGTGGCTTTTGCCCTGGAAACCAACGACGAAGAGGCTAATGCACAGAAAAAGCGCAAAAAGAAAAATGCCGATTTCATCGTGCTTAACTCAACTCGCAATCCGGGAACCACATTCCGTACTGATGACAACCAGATAACGATTATTTCTGAAGAGGGTAAGAAAGAATATGAGAAGAAACCGAAAACTGAAGTGGCTCGCGACATTATCAACGAGCTGGCTCATCTTTTGTAGTCCCATCACGTCAACCGCTCAGGAGCTGCAGGCTAAGATTACCATCAACCATGCCCAGATTCAGGGCACGGAAAAACGTGTATTCGATAATCTGCAGCAGACTCTAGAGCAGTTTGTGAACGACAGGCAATGGACGAATCTTCAATTCAGGAAGAACGAGCGCATCGTGTGCAACTTCAATATCACGGTAAGCAAGTACGATAAAGACCAGAATATCTTTACCTGCAAGGCGCTCATCCAGGCCAACCGTCCCGTCTACAATTCAGCCTATACGTCCACCTTATATAATAATGTGGATGAAAACTTCACGTTCAAGTTTGCCGAGTTCGACCAGCTGGAGTTTACCGAAGAACGAATAGACAACCAGCTAACGGCTCTGCTCGCCTACTATGCTTACCTCATCATCGGTTTAGATCTTGACAGTTTTTCGCCTAAAGGTGGCGAGGACATTCTGCAACGTTGCATGAACCTCACCAACAACGCCCAGAATCTTGATTTTCCGGGCTGGAAGGCGTTTAGCGACAACAGAAACCGGTTCGCCATCATTTCCGATTATCTCGATGGTGCCATGGAACCTTTCAGAATGCTGCAATACAACTATTACAGAAAAGGACTCGATGAAATGGCGAATAATGTGGAACGCGGCAGAACTGAAATCACCAACACCCTGCTCCAGGATCTGAAGAAAGCCCGAACGGACAGACCGCTCAGTCTGCTGCCACAAATCTGGACCGACTATAAGAAGGACGAGCTTGCTAACATCTACCAGAAACATGGCACTCAGAAAGAGAAAGAAAGCATTTATGAACTGCTCTTCTCCATCAATCCTTCTCAAAACTCATATTGGGACAAAATCAAGGAATAAGGCTACATGCTTTATCATCCTGGCTAATCAGAATGATGAAACTAAAGTTTATTCATCTAGGTTAAGTCCCTTTAAAACAATAAGATAAGAAATTATGCTCAAGCAATTATACATCAAGAATTTCACGTTGATTGACGAGTTGGACATTCCTCTTTATCCAGGTTTCTCTGTCATCACGGGCGAGACGGGTGCCGGAAAGAGCATCATTCTCGGAGCCATCGGACTGCTCCTGGGCAACCGTGCTGACAACAAGGCCATCAAGGCTGGAAGAGACCGTTGCGTGATAGAAGCCCATTTCGACCTGTCAAAATACGGAATGCAGGATTTCTTCGATGCAAATGATATTGATTATGACGCAGAAGACACCATCATCCGCCGCGAACTGACTGCTGCCGGAAAGAGTCGTGCCTTCATCAACGACACGCCCGTTCCGTTGAGCAAGATGAGAGAACTGGGCGAACAGCTCGTCGACATTCATTCGCAGCATCAGAATCTCCTGCTGCAGAAAGAAGACTTCCAGCTCAGCGTGGTCGATATTATTGCCCACGACGAAAAGCAGAAGAAGGCTTATCTTGCCGAATACAAAAACTATAAAAAAGCTAAGCAGCAGCTGGAAGACCTGAAAGCGGAAATTGCGAAGAACAGGGAGAACGAGGAATTCATGCGCTTCCAATTCAAGGAACTGGATGATGCAAACCTGCAGGAAGGCGAACTTGAGCAACTGGAACAGGAAGCAGAAACCCTGAGCCATTCTGAAGACATCAAGACTGCGCTCTATGAGGCAGATAATGCACTCTCGGGCGAAGACGGCAGCATTCTCGACAAACTGAAGAATGCAGCCCAGCAGATTGACAATATCAAGGAGGTTTATCCGGATGTAAAGGAGGTGGCTGAACGAATGCAGAGCAGCTATATAGAACTCAAGGATATTGCCCAGGAAATAAGCGGAAGAGTTGACAATATAGAGTTCGACCCGAACCGGCTTGAAACCATCAATTCCCGGCTTGACCAGCTCTACTCGCTCCAGCAGAAATTCCATGTGGAAAATGTAGAAGAACTCATCGCCACGCGCGAGCGAATCAACGAACAGTTGCAGCACATCGATAATGGCGATGAAGACATAGAAGAACTGGAAAAACAGGTTGCCCTACTCCTTGCCAAGGCAGAGAAACAAGCTGGCGAACTGACTGCCATCCGAAAGGCATCGGCCAAGAAGATAGAAGAAGAAATGAAGAAACGTCTCATTCCTCTGGGAATTCCAAACGTCCGCTTCGAAATTTCATTCTCAGCCAAGCCGCTCAGTTCTGATGGTGTTGACAAGGTCAATTTCCTGTTCAGCGCCAACAAGAGCACGCTTCTCCAGCCGGTGAGTCAGGTTGCTTCCGGTGGAGAAATCGCCCGCGTCATGCTTTCTCTGAAGGCCATGATCAGCGGAGCCGTAAAACTGCCAACCATCATCTTCGATGAAATCGACACGGGAGTAAGCGGTAAGATTGCTGAAAAGATGGCGGAAATCATGACAGAGATGGGCAACCTGAACCGTCAGGTTATTTCCATCACCCACCTGCCTCAGATTGCTTCCATGGGAACCCATCATTACAAGGTTCTGAAAGAAGAAACCGAAGAGGGAACTCTTTCTCACATGAAGGAACTCAACGAGCAGCAGCGTATAGAAGAAATCGCCCAGATGCTCAGCGGAAGCGACATTACGCCTGCTGCCCTGGCAAATGCTAAGGAGTTGCTCAATAAGCACAAGCAACACAAATAAGATTATGAAAAAAATAAATATGATCATGATGGGACTGATGCTCGGAGCATCGTCCCTCTATGCCCAGCCGGGTTCGGTCCAGAAACTGGCTAAGAGCGTTTTCACCTTGACTACTTTCAATCAGAAAGGCGACATTATCGCCTCTACCCAAGGTGTTTTTATCGACAACAAGGGAACGGCAATCAGCACCTTCAAGCCATTTGTCGGAGCTGTAAAGGCTAGCGTTGTTGACGCTTCCGGCAAATCGATTCCTGTTGAAGCCATCATGGGAGCCGACGAGCTCTACGATGTGGCTAAATTCCGCATCAACGCCTCTACAGTTGCTGCCCCTATCGCAACCAAGGAATCGGCTGCTGGCGACAAGGTCTGGCTGGTTCCTTATTCTATCAAGAAGCCGGCTTACCAGCAGGAGGACATCAGCAGCGTAGAGAAGTTCAAGACTACGTACAACTATTACATCTTCTCGAATAGTGCTCCCGAAAATGCAGTAGGTTGTCCGTTTGCCAACAAGAACGGACAGGTCATCGGTCTGATGCACAGCAATGGTCAGGTTACGGCCATCGACGCCAACTACGCCAAGCAACTGAAGGTAACCGGTCTTTCGAGTCTTGATGCAGCCCTTCGCGAAACCACCATCCGTACAGCTCTTCCTGATACAGAGAACGAAGCGATGACGATGATGACTCTGAAGAAAGGCCAGACTACAGCTGATGTGTATGCGAAATATAGCGATGAGTTTATCAGCAAATTCCCTACTTCAGCCTTCGGTTACAAGGAGAAAGCCACTTATCTGACGGATAAGGCAGAATATGATGCAGCTGCCAAACTGATGGAAGAAGGCATTAAGAAATCGGCTGCCAAGGATGAGGCTCATTCCAACTATGCCGACCTGATTTATCAGAAGATTATTTACAAGGGCGATTCAGTTTATAAGGACTGGACGCTTGATAAGGCCATAGCTGAGGCTCAGAAGGCATACGAAATCAAGGCTCAGCCTATTTACCGCCATCAGGAAGCGCAGATTAATTTTGTAAAGGGTGAGTATCAGAAAGCTTACGATACTTTCATGGATTTGACCAATACTTCACTTCTCAGCGGCGAACTCTATTTTGAGGCTGCCCAGGCTAAGAAGAATCTCAAGGCTCCTGCCAAGGAGATTGAAGTTTTGCTCGATAGTGCGGTAAGCGTTGGAAGCAAGACCGGAATGGTTGCGAATTACTATCTGGCTCGTGCAGAATTTCTGAAGGAGCAGGGTGAATTCCGCCGCGCTATTCAGGATTATAATATGTACGATTCCATTGCCCGTCCTATTTCGCCAGCCTTCTTCTACACCCGCTACCAATGCGAAACCAAGTTACGCATGTGGCAGCCAGCCCTGCTTGATATTGCCCGCACCTGTTACATGGCTCCTAAAGAGCCTACATATTTTGCAGAATGGGCAAGTCTTGACTTGCGTGTAAAGCGTTATGATGAAGGAATCAGCGCAGCCACCCATTGCATAGAGTTGGCTCCTGAATATGCTGACGGCTACCTTCTCTTAGGTCTGCTCCAGAAGGAGAAAGGAAATAAGGAAGAGGCTATCAAGAACCTGAAGAAAGCCCAGGAACTCGGCGATTCCCGCGCTGGAGAATATCTCAAGAAAATGAAGTAATAATTTTAGCAATAAGTAAGAAAGTCCGTAGGCATTTTAACAGAACGCCTACGGACTTTCTTTTACATTTTAGTCATGTGGTAACCCAGCATTTTTAGCTCTACGGCTATTCCCATGAGGAACATCTGGTGAAGGGCGGCAACGAAACCACGGAAGGCTTCCTCGCTTCCAGGCTGCAGATTCAGATGAATCAGCTTGCTGTAAGAGCGCGAAGCACATTCTGCAACCACATTCGTAACAGCCTTATGCGCTTCCTCATTCAGCAGCAGAACCTTTTCGCAGATGTAATCGTCCATGTGGTCGAAATCTATTCTGTCACGAAGATATTCATAATGATTCTCTACCTTGCTGTAGAGTTCCCAATCCTCATCCCAATACTTGGCAAGCGCCATTCCTACATACATGATCCAACCCAATGAAACCGTAGGATATTTGGCAAACTCGCGAATCGCATCAGGCAGATAACTCTCGCCTACTTTCTGCCACAGCTCTTCCAAATCCGGAGCTTCCGGCAAATGAGCATCTACCTTATCAATACCTAGCAGATATTGATAAAGATCTTCCTTGAAGATCGCTTCAAAATTCTTTTTCTCTTCCATTTATCTTTTTTCGAATATTATTTATATAAAGCTTTTGCCCTTACAGGGCGTGTTGCTGATTTACTATTATACCCAGGGTGTTACCCTGGGCTAGGAGCTTCTGCCCTTTTAGGGCGAGAGGCGTAAATTACTGAACTCTGCAAACCCTGATTCCTATTTGCACGGGATGCTTATGCATGTAAGTATAAAGCGTCATCGGTTCATCAATCACCTTCTTGTGAATGCTGCTGGCATTGAGCAGATGCAATCCGTCTTTGTGCCAGGAAGCAATACCGATGTGGGTCGTGTCGAGACCCTTCTTGTTGGTAATGATGGCGATAATGTCACCATCGTGAATAGCGTTGCGGAAAACTGCCGTGTTGGCAATCTTGCCCTTCGGAACATAACGGTAACGCTTGCCGTTCACACTCTGTTCCAGTTTTCTGATTCCCGATTTCCATTCCGGATGAGCCTTAAGCATCTTATAGCTCGAAACATGCGTACTCATCCAGTTGATGTTCACGGTCTGAACGGCCGAGAAAGGAGGATTGGGTGCAATATTCTTCACGATTCCCTCGCGCTCGTTTGCATCCATCCAAATCGTGAAATAATGCTGGCGCTTCACATAGGAAATCTCTCCGCCCACATAACGCACATTTCGGAGATGTTCACAGAAAGCCGAGAAAGAAGTCTCGTTCTTCTTGGCGCACAGGGTGAGCGCCGTAACCATCTCTACGTATGTGGTGCAGTCCAGCTCACGGGTGTTCACGATGAGCACCTCTTCCTTCGTCCGGTCCAGCGTGCCGCCCACATAAGGAACGCCCGCCATCTGCTTGCCGAACCAGAGCATCCAACTGGCTGGTTTCTTCTTCATAGCCCTTGCCTGCTGCAGCAGTCCTACAATCCGCAGACTGTCCTGCCGCTGATAAACCACATTCACCCTGGCTTCTCCCGGAACAGCCAGCACGCAAGCCAGCACGACAGCTGCCATTTTCGTAAATATTTTCATCTCTTCTCTTTTTATATGTTAATGATGACGTTTCCTGCCGAAGTTCACACCCACATAAATATTGAGTGAGCCAAACGAATTGTTGGTAGAAAACTGTTTTTTCTTATAGTTGTAGGAATGGATGATGGTGCTGGCGCCCGCGTACCAATGCGTGTTGTTCCACACAATACCGAAGCGGCCTATTCCATCCAGGTTCACATTCTTGAAACTGAAGTTGGTAATGTCCAGATGTTCCCTTTCATTATCCGATTTCGAGCTGTTGTAAGCCACACCTACCGAGAGCGAAGCGTTGAAGAGCCAGTTCTTGGCGAAAACCCAGTTATAAGCATAGCCGCAGGTTACGTTCACATCGCTGTATTTCACCTTACTGAACATCAGCGAACTGTCTATCTTGGCTTCCGGAGTTCCCCCGTTTATCAGATTTTTATTCAGCCGTTCATCTACAAGATTGGTCAGTTTATCCCAGTCCACCTCCAGTTCATGCTCCGTGTAACCGATTCCCAGAAGCATGGAGCCGGCACTTCTCCGCTGCACCGTACTCTGCGAATAGGCGGCAGGATAAGAGAAGCGGCGATGGTTGAAGATGTAATAAAGATTGAATCCCTTGATGCTCGATTTGAAACCGTCGAAAGGAGCCTTGCGGATAGGGTCACAATCGATGTGCTCACCCAGATTCATCCGCAGAACATGATAGTCATTTCCCGTCTGTCGCCAGAACAGGTCTATTCCCAGCAGACTGCTGTAGAGGCTCAGGTCAAACTCCTTTTTATTAGTGTGGTTATTCCTGAAATTAATGTGTTTCAGGTCGAACGTATAACCCAGAAACACCCATCGCCAGCCCAGATAAGGCCCCAGGCGGTAAGAAGGATCAGGCGAGAAGGAAATGCTCTGTCCTTCGCTGTTCCTGAGCGTATATTCCTCGTAGGTATTGGTGTTCTGCAGCATCACCGTATAATTGTAATGCTGGTCTTCGATATAAGCCGAATCCGTACTGTTGAATTCTCTGAAGAACCGGGTGAACACATCTCCCACCTGATGGAAGAAGGTTTTGCGATGGCGCTCTTTCACGAGGCTGTCCTGGGAATTGGACATGAACATCGTCTTGTTGAAGAGCGTTCCCAGCATGGTAGAATCCACGGGCTCCCCTGCCCTTGCCGAAGTGCAGGCAAGGGAACAGATAAATCCTACTATACAGAAACATCTCTTCATAACTTACGCTCTGATCCTGATGATGATTTTGTAAAAAATCAGTTCTTCCACAATACTCGGTCCAGCACCCAGTTGACAGCCGTAGCCGAAACGCTGGTGCAGTCGCATTTTCCTATTCCCTGCAGATGCTGAATCACACTCTTGATGAGCGGCAGCTGCACATAAGGCGGATTCGGAACCGTAATCAAGTTCTTTCCTTCGCTCGTAATCACTTCTATCGGCTGGTAAGTGAACACCGAGAATGAGAGCGAACCTTTCTCGCCAATCACCTCGATGCAGTCTTCCTTCGCACTCTCATGTCCCACGAAGCACCAGCTTCCGCTGCCCGGAATTCCGCTCTCAAAGAAGAAGCACGCCGAGAGCGTATCTTCAGCCTGATAAAGATGCGCTCTGTTGGCAGGATAGCCGTGCGCACGGGTAATCACACCAAACAGATTCTGGAGCAAATCTATCTGATGAGGAGCCAGGTCGTAGAAATAGCCGCCGCCCGCAATATCCGGCTGCAGTCGCCAAGGCATTTCCTTGCCGCTCTGAAAGTCGAGATCGCGCGGAGGAACCGAGAAGCGCACCTGAACATTCACCACGTTACCGATGGTTCCGCTCTCGATAATTTCCTTTACCTTCTGGAAATAAGGAAGATAACGGCGATAGTAAGCTACGAAGCAGGGAACACCCGTCTGCTCGCTGATGCGGTTGATGCGGATGCAGTCGTTGTAGCTCGCTGCCAGCGGTTTCTCTATATAGCAGGGTTTGCCCGCACGCATCGCCATGATGGCGAAGGTGGCGTGAGAAGAAGGTGGCGTGGCGATGTAAACAGCATTCACATCGGGATCTTCTATCAATTCCGATGCATCCGTGTACCATTTGCGCACATGATGGCGCTCAGCATAGCTGCGTGCCTTGTTCTCGCTTCGGCTCATCACAGCCACCACCTGCGAACCCTCCACTTCGTTGAAAGCCGGTCCGCTTTTCTTTTCGGTTACTTCTCCGCAGCCGATAAATCCCCAATTAATCTGTTTCATTCTCTGTTGGTTTATTCTCTCCCGAAAGATTATTCTCCGGCGAGAGATTTGTTGATTTCGTCAATATAGTCGAGCACCTCGTCGCGTCCCATCTTCTTTTCACTACTGGTAATGAAATAAGGTGGAAGTGCTTCCCAGCGGTCTTCCAGCGCATGCATCCATTTCTCCGCATTCATGCGAGCCTTGACCGGACCCAACTTGTCGGCCTTGGTAAAGACGATGCAGAAAGGAACGCCGCTTTCGCCCAGCCAGTCTACAAACTCGCGGTCTATCTTCTGCTGGTCGTGGCGCACGTCGATGAGCACAAAGACATTAGCCAACTGCTGGCGCTGCAGAATATAACTGCTTATCATTTGTTCCAGCTGCTTCTGTACGGTCTTCGAACGCTTGGCGAAACCATAGCCAGGAAGGTCAACCAGATACCATTCGTTGTTGATGATGAAGTGGTTGATAAGCAGCGTCTTACCCGGTGTAGCTGAAGTCTTAGCCAAACCCTTGTGGTTGCAGAGCATATTGATGAGGCTCGATTTTCCCACATTACTTCTGCCGATGAAAGCATATTCAGCCTTCGTATCTTTCGGACACATGCTCACTCGTGGAGCCGATATTGTAAATTCTGATTTCTTAATTTCCATTCTTTCTATTTTCTTTTATAAATGTTTATTATTAACGGCCGCACATCAACTAATCATAAAGTTCAATGTTCAACGCTCAAAGTTCAAAGTCTAGAGCATTTCAGCCAGTTCTAGCCATCTCATTTCCTTCTCATCAAGTTCATCCTTGATTTCAGGCAGGCGTTTGCTTTTCTCCGTCAGTTCCTCAACCGATAGATTTCCGCTGCAGAGTTCCTCTTCCAGCTTCTTCTGTTCCTCGGTCAGCGCATCTATTTCCTGGGTCAGCTGCTCATATTCGCGCTTCTCCTTGTAGCTCATCTTGCGCTTGTTCTCAAAGTTGGCGTCGCGCTTGGCCGTGCCAGCTCCGTCGCTTTCTGCCGTAGCATTTCCGCTCTTTGCCGGTTTCGCCTGTTCCGCCTCGTCCTTCGCCTGCATCCGGCTCCATTCCCTGTACTGCGTATAGTTGCCTGGGAAATCCTGTATTTCGCCTTCGCCCTTGAAAACCAGCAGATGGTCTACTACCTTGTCCATGAAATAGCGGTCGTGGCTCACCACGATGACGCAACCCGCAAAATTCTGAAGATATTCTTCCAGTACCTGCAGCGTCTGGATGTCGAGGTCGTTGGTCGGCTCGTCCAGCACCAGGAAGTTCGGATTCCTCATCAGCACCGTACAGAGGTAAAGCTTGCGCTTCTCGCCGCCGCTCAGCTTGTAAACGTAGTTGTGCTGCTCCTCGGGCGTAAAGAGGAAGAACTGCAGAAACTGCGAAGCCGTCATGTGCTTGCCGCCCAGATCTATGTAATCGGCAATCTCCGTAATCACGTCAATCACCTTCTGGTCTTCACGGAATTTCAGTCCCTCCTGCGAGAAATAGCCGAAGCGAACCGTCTCGCCGATGTCAAACTTGCCGCTGTCGGGCTGAACCTCGCCCAGCAGCATCTTGATGAAGGTCGATTTTCCCGTTCCGTTATTACCCACAATGCCCATTTTCTCAAAGCGGGCAAAGTTGTAGTAGAAGTTGTCGAGAATCACCTTCTTCTGTCCCCTGTCGTCGAAAGCCTTGCTCACATACTGGCATTCAAAAATTTTCGAACCTATATAAACGGTAGAAGCCTTCAGCCTTACCTGCCTGTCTTCTATGCGCTGCTTCGCCACCTTCTCCAGCTCGTAGAAAGCATCCTCGCGGTATTTCGCCTTGTGTCCGCGAGCCTGAGGCTGACGGCGCATCCAGTCGAGTTCCCTGCGGTAGAGATTCTTCGAGTGCTGAATTTCGGCTCTCAGATTGTCCATTCTCTCCTGCCTCTTCTCCAGATAATAGGCATAATTGCCACGATAGGTGTAGATGGTGCGGTCGTCGAGTTCCAAAATCGTATTGCACACCTTGTCCAGGAAGAATCGGTCGTGCGTAACCATGAAGATGGTCTTGTTGCCGCGGTTCAGATAACCTTCCAGCCACTCTATCATCTCCAGGTCCAGGTGGTTGGTCGGCTCGTCCAGCATCAGGAAGTCGGGTTCCGTAATCAGCACATTCGCCAGCGCCACTCGCTTCTGCTGTCCGCCGCTGAGCTGTCCCATCGGCTGTTCCAGGTTGGTAATGTGCAGCTGTGTGAGAATCTGTTTCGCCTTCAGCACCTTCTCCGGATCATCCTCATGATTGAAGCACGCCTGCAGCACACTTTCCTCCGGATCAAACTGCGGCGACTGCTCCAGATAGCCCACCTTCAAGTCGCGTCGGTAGATGATGTCTCCGCTCTCGTGTCCCTCTTTATCCATCAGCACCGACATGAGCGTAGACTTTCCCGTGCCGTTTCTCGCCACGAGTCCCACTTTCTGTCCTTCAGCGATAGAGAAGGAAATATTATCAAAAAGAACCTGTGCACCAAAGCGTTTGGTGAGGTTTTGAACGTCTAAATAGGGTATTTGACTAGCCATTTTTATTTTTTTTGTGCAAAGATAGGCAAAATATTTGGCAGAAACAAATTTTTTAATTATCTTTGCACACGAATTTATCAATCAATACCGTGTTTCCATTCAGAAACGCGACATTTCAGAAAGAAAATCATTAATATACAATATATAATATATGTATAGCAAAGAAGAATTACAAGCAAAGAGTGTCGTTCAGTTGAAGGACATTGCCAAGGAACTTGGAGCCAAGGTAAAGAAGAGCGATAACAAGGGAACTATCGTCTACGCCATTCTCGACGCCCAGGCAGAACAGCCAGCTCCTGAAGCAGCCCCTAAGCGCAAGCGCACCCGCATTGCAACCAAGAAAGAAGACCGTGTTTATTCCGTACACGGTAATGAAGGAGAGAATTTCGACGTGCAGAAGAACCAGGTATTGGGTCCTAACGGCGGCGAGACTGCTCCTCAGGCTATGAGCGAAACTGCCCCAGCCCCAGCGGTTGAGGAAGAAATCCGGTTCAGCCCGGCAGAGCAGAGTTTACAATCATCTGCCCAGAAGCAGACTCTAAACCAATCAGGCGAAGACATCGAGGCTCAGGTACTTGCCAACTTCCCGAAACACCGCGGCAGAAGAAGCAAGGCTGAACTCGAAGCCATTGCAGAAGCCAGAGCAGCTGCCATCAGAAAGCATCAGGCGGTAAAAGCCGAGCTAGAAGCGCAGATGGCGAAAGATGCACAGGAGACGGCTAACCAGCAGGCTGCTACTGAGGCAGAACAGCCGGAAGAGGCAACAGCCGATAACCAGCAGACTGCTCCTGAGCAGGCAGCACCTGAGCAAGCTGCCGTTCCTGAAGAGCAGTTCTCTGCAGGAAACGCTGAGAGCGCTAACATCAGCGGCGATTTGCAGGCGATGCTCCAGGCTAAGATGAATGCACAGAACGCAGCAGCAGCTCCAGCTCCGGCAGCCGCTCCGGCTCCAGCTGAGGAGGCAAAGGAAGAAGCTACTGAAAAAACTGCAACCGATAAGAAACAGGAGTCAGCTCCTATCCACTATACTGAAGGTATGAAGGTAGAACTCGATGCAGACGGAACCTGGAAGGGTGATCCGGGCGATGGAACCGATTTCATCCCGGTAGTCGACATTCCTATCGAAGACCAGGCTGCCATTCCTACTGTCGACATCTTCGACCGTCCTACCACTCCGCAGACTTCTCACCAACACACACCTGCTGCTGCCCCTGCAGCCAAGAACAAGCAGGAAGCACCAGCCTACGATTTCAGCAATCTCGTGAAATCCAACGGTGTGCTCGAAGTGATTTCAGAGGGCTACGGATTCCTGCGCAGCAGCGATTACAATTACCTTTCTTCACCGGACGATGTTTATGTAGCATCCAGCTTCGTCAAGAAGTTCGGTCTGAAGACTGGCGATGTCATCGAGTGCAAGGTGCGTCCGCCTCACGAGGGCGAGAAATACTTCCCGCTCACCAGCATCATCAAGATTAATGGCCGTGACCCGTCAGAGGTTCGTGACCGTGTTCCTTTCGAGCACCTCACCCCACTCTTCCCTGATGAGAAGTTCAATCTCTGTGGCGACCGCCGCACCACCAATCTCAGCACCCGCATCGTAGACCTCTTCTCGCCAATCGGTAAGGGTCAGCGTGCGCTCATCGTGGCTCAGCCTAAGACCGGTAAGACCATCCTCATGAAGGATATTGCCAACGCCATCGCAGCCAACCATCCTGAGGCTTATCTCATGATGCTGCTCATCGACGAGCGTCCTGAGGAGGTTACCGACATGGCACGCACCGTGAATGCAGAGGTTATCGCCTCTACCTTCGACGAGCCAGCAGAGCGCCATGTCAAGATTGCCGGAATCGTGCTCGAGAAGGCTAAGAGAATGGTAGAATGCGGACACGATGTTGTCATCTTCCTCGATTCTATCACCCGTCTCGCCCGTGCCTACAACACCACAGCTCCTGCATCTGGTAAGGTGCTCACCGGTGGTGTGGATGCAAACGCCCTCCAGAAGCCTAAGCGTTTCTTCGGTGCTGCGCGTAACATCGAAGGCGGCGGTTCGCTCACCATCATCGCTACTGCCCTCATCGATACAGGTAGTAAGATGGATGAAGTCATCTTCGAGGAGTTCAAGGGAACCGGTAACATGGAGTTGCAGCTCGACCGCTCACTCAGCAACAAGCGCATCTTCCCTGCTGTCAACCTCATTTCTTCGTCTACCCGTCGCGACGATCTGCTGCAGGACAAGACAACGCTCGACCGCATGTGGATTCTGCGCAAGTATCTGTCAGATATGAACGCTATCGAGGCGATGAGCACCATCCACAAGAATATGCAGCATACTCGCAACAACGACGAGTTCCTGCTCTCTATGAATTCATAACCCCTCATCCGGGTTTAACCATACTAGAATATCCGGCAAAAGGCTCCGTTCATCGGCAGTCTCTTTACTAGATATAAAAGAAGAGAGATTTGAAAGAGAAGGGCAAGTTCCATTTCCGGGATTTGCCCTTCGTGCTTTTTTACTGTTTAAAATCATTAAAAAAATATCCCATTTCATTTTTTATTCGTATCTTTGCTTATCTTAAACACAGAGGGGCGCAAAGCCCCAATATAAATAATGTATAACTTAAAATCAAAAGAACCATGAGCAAATATTTTGCAGAATCAGAATTGATTATCAATGAAGACGGAAGCTGCTTCCACCTTCATCTTCGCCCGGAACAAGTGGCTGATAAAGTAATCCTCGTTGGCGACCCAGGTCGCGTAGCCCTCGTAGCCTCCCATTTCGATGAGAAGGAATGCGAAGTCTCAAGTCGGGAATTCCACGCCATCACCGGCACATATAAAGGCAAGCGTATCACCGTGCAGAGCACCGGAATAGGATGCGATAATATCGATATCGTAGTCAACGAGCTCGATGCGCTGAAGAACATCGATTTCAAAACCCGCACCGAGAAACCTGAGCACACCACGCTCACCCTCGTGCGCATCGGAACCTGCGGCGGTCTGCAGCTCAACTGCCCTGCCGGAACCTTCGTAGCCTCGCAGAAGAGCATCGGTTTCGACGGACTCATCAACTTCTATGCCCGTCGCAACGAAATCTGCGACCTCGAAACAGAGGCAGAATTCAAGCGCCAGGTAAAATGGAACGACCAGATTGGCAACCCATACTGTGTAGACAACAATCCGGAACTGCTCAACCAGATAGCCGGCGATGATATGGTACGCGGAATCACCATAGCCTGTGGCGGTTTCTACGGACCTCAGGGCCGCGAACTCCGTGCCCCACTTGCCGACCCGGAACTTAATCAGAAGATTGAAGCTTTCGAGTATAACGGTCTGCGCGTCAACAACTTCGAGATGGAGAGTTCAGCCCTCGCCGGTCTTTCCCTTCTCCTCGGTCATAAGGCATTAACCTGCTGCATGGTCATCGCCAACCGCCGTGCCCTCAGCGCCAACACCGGCTACAAGAGCACCATCGACAATTTGATAAAAGTTGTATTAGATAGGATCTAGCTCCATTGCAGCAACACGCCCTGAAAGGGCAGAAGCTCCTAGCCCAGGGCAACACCCTGGGTTAAAACAGCAAACAACCCTGTCGCCCTGAAAGGGCAAAAGCTTTAAAATACGAATCAATAAATGAAGAATCAAGAAGAATGTATCTGCGCCCTGGCAACCCCAGCCGGCGGTGCCATCGGAATCATCCGACTCAGTGGCTCTAACGCCATTACCCTCACCGACAAAATCTTCCAGTCTGCCAACGGCAAATCCCTGGAAGAAGCCAAGCCCTACACTCTGCATTATGGCGAAATCAAGGATAAGGATGGCAACACCATCGATGATGTACTGGTAAGCGTGTTCCGTGCACCCCACAGTTATACAGGCGAGAACTCCACCGAGATTTCCTGTCATGGCAGCCGATACATTCTTCAGCAGGTTCTCCATCGCTTTACGGAGGTAGGATGTCGCCAGGCAGAACCGGGCGAATACACCCGTCGTGCCTATCTCAACGGCAAGATGGACCTCTCTCAGGCAGAAGCCGTAGCTGATCTCATCGCCTCTACCAACAAGGCAACCCACAAGATGGCGCTCAGCCAACTGAAGGGTCATTTCAGCAACGAACTCTCCCTCCTTCGCGAAAAATTATTAAAGATGACTTCGCTCCTGGAGTTGGAGCTCGACTTCAGCGACCACGAAGAACTGGAGTTTGCCGACCGCAGCGAACTCCAGGCACTAGCCGAAGAAATCAATCACAAGATTACCACCCTCGCCCACTCCTTCGAAACCGGCAATGCCCTAAAGCAGGGAGTAGCCGTAGCCATCGTAGGCAAGACGAATGTGGGCAAGAGCACCCTGCTCAACCGTCTGCTCCACGAGGAGAAGGCAATCGTGAGCGACATTCACGGAACCACCCGAGATGTAATCGAAGACACCACCCTCATCGACGGAATCACCTTCCGCTTTATTGACACAGCCGGAATCCGCAAGACGGATGATGTGGTAGAAAACATCGGAATAGAGCGCACCTTCCAGAAGATGGAAGAGGCGAAGATAGTAATTTGGCTATTAGATGAGCAGCCGTCAGCCTCAGAAATCGAGGAGATGAAGCTGAAGAACCAGGGCAAGAAGCTGCTGGTGGTATTTAATAAGATGGATAAACTTGAGAATGATAAACTTGCTTTCGATAAATTCACCCATTCCTGTGGCTCAGATTCCAGTGAATCAGAATCCAGCGAAGGAGAATCCAACGAAGCAGAATCCCCACTCTTCATCAGTGCCCGCACAGGCGAGAACGTTTCATCCCTGGAGCAGGCATTAGTAAGAGCCGCTGATATTCCTGAGATTACAGAGAACGACGTCATCATAACGAGTGCCCGCCACTACGAGGCCCTTCTCCGTGCCCACAATTCCCTCTCCCGAGTATTGGAGTCGATGGAAATGGGCATGAGCGGCGACATCATCGCCGAAGACCTGAAAATGGTATTGGAAGAATTGGGCGAAATCACTGGTGGACAGATCAGTAGTCAGGAAACGCTAAATAATATCTTCAAGCACTTTTGCATCGGGAAATAAGTCGTGATAAACAACGATTAATATCGACAACAAATGATAGTTAAGGTGCTCAAAATGAGCACCTTTCTTTTTAGCCTTACTATTGGTTATAATCAATGGTAAGGCTTTTTTAGCACCTTTTTGTACCGCTCTTGTACCTCCACTTTTCAAAAGTAATAATTTGAGACTCCATTTTTGGCAAATGAGTGCAAGATTGCCGAGAGTTTTGGACAATGATGGACGATGATATAAGACTATTGAAAATAAACGGAGTAATTACAGACGACTTTTTCTACAATAAATTAAGTAAAAAGTATAAAAAGCGTACAAATGACAGCAAGCAAAGAAAGAATTCTAAAAATTTGCGAGTATTGTGGGAAGAGCTTCTATGCATCAAAATCAACAACTCGTTATTGCTCCAAGCAATGCAACAGTTATGCCTATAAGGCAGCAAAACGTGAGGAGAAAGTAAAGATGGCTGAGACAATGAGCCACCGAAAAGCTTCCGAGAAATCCATGTCTGAAATCCTCGTGAAAGAATACCTCACGATTCAAGAGGTAGCTATACTTTTAGGGCTAAGCAGACAGACCATATATAATATGGTGTATAGTGGTAAGTTGCGAGCATCCAAGATTACTTCTCGTTTATCTTTAATCAGAAAGCGAGATATAGATTATCTTGTTGATAGTTTGCCATACACCACAAAAAAAAGTGTTTCAAAAGAAGCATCTCCTGCAAAGCAAGAGTTACCTGTTCCAGAATATTACTCTGCCAAGGAAATTGCAGAAGTCCACAACACTTACGAGACGGCCATCTATGAGATAGTCAAGAAAGTCAAGATTTCAAGAATATCCATACAAGGAAGAGTATATTGGAACAAGAAAGAGGTGGATGATTATTTTGCACACCTGTCTCCAGATCCAACCATCAGTGAATGGATGACTGTTATGGACATTCAACAGAAATATTGTATGACGAAAACAGCCGTATATAGTTTCGTTAGTCACAATACTATCCCAAGAAAAATGGAAGGTAACAATGTTCTGTATTCCAAGCGTCATGTACAATTGGCAAAAGGTGAATCCGTAGAAGACCAGCTTTATTATACAATACCGGAGGCCATGAAGTTGTATGGTTTAAGTCAGGACCAGATTTATAAGCGTATCAAGAAATACGCTATTGAAAAGGTGAAGATTGGCAAGTATATCAAGATTTCCAAGCGAGATTTAGAAAAAGCTATCGGCAAACCTAAGGTTATTTAGCGGTTATCAAAAGGTTAAGTTGTACCCCATTACATAACTCTGTTATTTTGCAATCGATTTCAAAGATCCCTTAATACGGGATCATATATGAAACATAAGTATCACATTATAAAAAGTAAACATCATGGTAAATACATGTACAAGAGTTTCTCTTCGCCAAAGAGCGATTAAAAACGACCGTATTTCTCTTTATTTGGATTTCTATCCACCAGTACGCAACCCTGAGACTATGCAAATGAGTCGCAGGGAATATTTAGGTATCTATATCTATGCTCATCCAAAAAATGAGATGGAACGTGAGTTTAATACAGATATGCTCAACAAAGCAGAGGCCATCCGTTGTATCAGAACCCAATCACTCATCAATGAAGAATTTGGTTTTTTGGACAAAACACGACAGAAAGCTGATTTTTTGGCATACTTTGAGAAGATGACACATAAGAAAGATGACAAGTGGACATGTGTCTACAAGCATTTCTTCAAATTTGTTCAAGGTCATTGTACATTTGGGGATGTGACAGTGGAACTTTGCAAAAAGTTCAGAGAGTATCTTCTGAATGCAAATCAGTTGAATCGAACAAAACAAAAGGTATCTCTCAACTCTGCAGCAGGTTACTACTCTACTTTCCGTGGTCTCTTAAAAATCGCCTATCGTGACAAGTGGCTGCGTGAGAACATCAATGACTATCTGGATAAGATTGAGCCACAAGATGTAAAGAAGGAGTTTCTTACCCTCGATGAAGTAAAGCAGTTGGCAGCTACTCCTTGCGATATACCTGTACTGAAGTCTGCCTCCCTCTTTGCTTGCCTCACAGGATTGCGAATCAGCGACATCTTAAAATTGCGTTGGGAAGACTTCGAGATAGCTCCCGACCAAGGCTATTGCTTGCGTATTCGAACCCAGAAGACTCAGACCGAGGCAACCTTGCCTATCAGCAACGAGGCATACGAACTATGTGGTGAACCAAGCACGGGAATCGTCTTCAAAGGATTGAAGCGTAGCATGATTAATTATCCTCTCAAAGCATGGTTGAAGAAGGCTGGAATCACCAAGCCATTTTCATTCCATTGCTTCCGGCACTCGTATGCAACAATCCAAATCGCCTTAGGCACAGACATTTACACGGTTTCGAAGATGCTTACCCATAAGAATGTAAGCACAACACAGATATATGCCGACCTCGTGAACGCAAAGAAAAGAGAGACAGCAAATAAGATTTCTCTTAAATAAAACCATTGCATTCATTTCATGGTGCCCGATATTGAAAAAAATGTTCAATATCGGGCTTTTTAGTTAAAGGCTCCTAAAAGTTTTACGTGAGTCACGCGTGACTCACGTGTCTGTTTCTGCAGTTTTTCCTATTTTTGCGCCACAAATGATTAATAATACGCAATATGAAACAGTTTAAAAAAGAATTTTTGACACAGCATTTATTGGTTTTGTGTGCAATGTCTATCATTGGTGCACTTGTTCGCAACGAAGCTATGCAATATGGTGTAGACACCTTTAGCTGCAACTTGACGTTCGTTATCTCAACCACCATACTGATGGTTGTTTATCTCCATGCATTAGATAGTATCGTACGATTGCTTGCCCCATGGTTTAAGCATATCTTTTTTAATACAGTAAACAATACAGAAAGAAAGCGTCTGTCTTCTATTGCCATCAATGAAACAAATACATATGACGAGGGGGAAGAGCTAAACCTGGAAGATGTAACTTTCGTCTATGCAGATGAAGCCTCTTCTTGTATTACAAGCTATGAACAGTTGAGACAGGAAGCATTGGAAGACAAAGCCAAAAAGGAAAAGGTCTTGTTAAACTCAGCTATCGATTATACCAGAAGAACTTTTGCTGCCTACATGAAAGAGGAGCATTTGAATCAACTTTGTGACAACATCACTATTTTCCAGTGTTGTGCCTCTACACACATGAGACATCATTCATTGATTGTTGACAAGGCTATTCGTACTATAGACTTAATGCATTATGCTTGGAATATAGGAAACCTTTTCAAGAAGAAAGGCATTGATACAGCAACCTTTATAAAACAAGTTTTTGCTGATGCGCTGGTTGATGTGGAAATATCCACTATTATAAGGAAGTTAAGAATGGAAGGTACCTGCATCATTGAATTACTACCAAGCTTAGATGTTCAAGGCGGAATCAAGACAAATTATTGTTGCTGATAAGCATTGAGCAGTTATTCAGAGGTTATATCTCAGTGATATTTATCTCCATTACATAACTCATTTACTTTGTACCCGAATAATAAAAAATGAACAGATATGATAAATGAAAGTATCACCTTTGATAAGTTACCACAAGCGGTATCTTATTTAACAGAACAAGTTATCGAGTTGAAGCAAATGGTATCAGCACTTCAACCTACATCATCAGCAAATAACCATATATTGGTTGAGATTGATGAGGCTGCTATTATTATTATGAAGTCGAAGCCAACCATTTATCGATTGGTAAACCAAGGCATTCTGCCATCCTATAAAAAAGGTAAGAAGCTATACTTCTATAAGGATGAGCTGCTTGCATGGATTGAGAATGGTCGAAAAGCTACCAAGGAGCAGAACCATTCTGAAATGCTAAAAGCCATGCAAGGAGGAATGAAGCGCAAACCCAAGTCAATGTATAATTTTTAACTCTATGCCAAATGACAGCTTTAAATAACAATAAGGAAACTTCCATCAATCCAATGATTATCATGGATAAGGCTATTGATATGAGTACTCGCCTATCAGGAAGCCACTTTCCCGTAAGCATCTTTCCTGCCAAGATTCAGAGAATCATCAAGGAGGTACACGAATGCCACAGTTTTCCTACCGACTATATATCAGCAGCCATACTCACTGCATTGGCTGTTGGTATCGGCAACACGCACGTGGCACAGATGAAACAAGGTTGGCTTGAAAGTCCTATCTTATACATGGCTCTTATCGGAAGACCAGGAGCCAACAAGAGCCACCCACTTAGCTTCGCTATGAAGCCATTCCTCGATTACGACTATGAGCAAAACAAGTTGTTCGAGGAGCAATACAGTAAGTTTGAGGAAAAGATGTGCATGTCTCGCAAGGAACGCATTGAAAATGGAGAGGATGGATTTCCGCAAGAACCTGTACGCAAACGTTTCTTGGTCTCTGATGTCACACCAGAAGGCTTGAGCTATATTCATGCGCAGAACAAGAGGGGGTTATGCTTATGGACAGACGAGCTATCTGCATGGTTCAAGAACTTCAACCGCTATAACAATGGTTCAGAGGAACAGTTCTGGTTATCTGTCTTTAGCGCCAAGACAACCATATCAGACAGAAGAAGTTCCAAGAGTTCCATTTTCATTAAACGCCCCTATATCTCTGTAATCGGAACCATCCAAAAGAAGATACTTAGTGAGTTGGCGAAAGGCGAACGCTCCAGCAACGGCTTCATCGATCGCATTTTGTTCGTCATGCCTAACCTTCAGCAGAAAGCGAGATGGAGTGACCGAGAGTTGCCCGATAGTATTGAGCGAGATTGGCAAGCCATCATTCAACACCTTATTGATATGGAGTGTCCTATAAATGAGCAACAGGAAATCGAGCCCCATGTTTTATCATTCACTGAAGAAGCTAAGGCAAGGCTCTATGAATGGCAGCATCATTTCTCCGAGCAATGCGACAATGAAACAAATGATAACATTGTCAGCATCTATTGCAAGTTGGAGATATACATCATCCGTTTCTGTCTGATTATTCAATTGGCACGATGGACGTGTGGAGAATGTGATAAGGAAGCCATCGACCTGCTGAGTGTAGAGCGAGCCATCCGATTGACAGATTATTTCAAGAACTCTGCCATATCAGTGCAAAATATCCTCAACGAGAATATGCTCACCGCTCAACAACAAGCAATCGTCAACCATCTTCCTGCAACATTCACTACTGCCCAGGCTCATGATGTCGCCAAAGAGAACGACATGAAGTCAAGGACATTGGAAAGATTTCTGAATGATAACATCGGAGTTCTATTTCGCAAAGAGAAGCATGGAGAATATTCAAAGATTAACTCGTGACGGTATTGTCGGAATTGTCGCTTTTGACGGTTTTAATACCAAAAGCGACAAAACCGACAGAACCGCCACATAAAAAAAGAAATGAAATGAGTACACATAGATTCATATTAGAGCCATACAAAGGCATCACTACCCGACATACATGTCCAGAATGTCATAAGAAACGTAGCTTCGCCCGATATATTGACACAGAAGGGAAGATTGAGTTTCCTCCCTACGTGGGTCGTTGCAACCATGAGCAAAGTTGTGGTTATCACTTCACTCCCAAGGATTTTTTTGAGAAGAATCCCGAGAAGAATGAGACATTCACAAAGGATGAGACTATTTCATATAAGAAGAGAGAAATGCCAAAGCCATTACCCACTTCTTATATAGACGAGAACATCATGCGAAGTTCTCTGAAATGTTATGAGGCAAACAACCTTTTCTTGTTTCTATCTTCTCAATTCGGTGAAACAGCGACTCTTTCTTTGATGGAGAAATATCATGTCGGAACTTCCAAACACTGGACTGGTGCCACGGTTTTTTGGCAAGTTGACAATCAAGGCAAGGTGAGAACAGGTAAGGTAATGCTCTATAATCCAGAGACTGGTAAGCGAGTAAAAGAACCATACAGCCATGTTTCATGGGTACACTCGCTTATCCCCCACAAGGATTTCAATCTCTGTCAATGCTTCTTTGGTGAGCATCTTATCAATGTAGCCAAGACCAAGCCTATAGCATTGGTTGAAAGTGAGAAGACAGCCTTGATAGCCTCCTACTATCTTCCTCAATTCTTATGGATAGCAAGTGGTGGTAAGAATGGTTGCTTTAACACGAAGTCGTTATCTGTTCTGAAAAACAGAGATGTGGTCTTATTCCCTGATTTGGGAGCGACAACAGTTTGGCAAGATAAGCTGCCAATGATGCAAGTTCTCGGCATCCGTGCAACGCTTTTCGACTTTTTAGAGCATCAAGCCTGTGAAGAAGATAAAGCTAAAGGCTTGGACATTGCTGATTATTTGCTCAAAATCAAGCCTGCAGAAGCAAAACTTCAAGCCCTCATCAAACAGAATCCTGCCATTCGGAAGTTGATAGATGTCTTCAAACTCGAAATTGTTGACGAGCCTCAACCACGTTTCCGCACTCCTAAAAGGCAACGTGGTTTCAGACTCTGAGATGATTTGAAAAATCGAGGTATCTGACGATAGCAAGTTATGTTTTGAGTTACTCAAAACCTTTCGAGTTACTCTCGAAAGCACTTGCCTATCGGTAGATACCTCTCCAAAGTCGAGTATCTGAATCAACCTATCGGTAAGTATTGATTTGCAAATATGATGATTGAGTGACTTACTGACGTACTGATTCATTGTCGTATTGATATACAGACAGAAAGTATTGTATATATGTTTATATGTATATCATTCATTTGAACAAACGTTAGAACGTTCTAACGGTACCCCCAAAAGAACACTCACAGTCTTGTAATCGCAATGACTCTCAATACAGCGAGTCGCAAAACTGTGGCGTAGCCCATGGAATTTTAATCGCGGAATATCCAACTGCTTCAATAGCTTGTTAAAATAGTTGCGATACGTTCTTGGCTCAGTCGGTTTTGTGTTGTTCGTGAGGACATAGTAGTCCTTGTTCACCACCTTCATCAAAGACTTAAAAATTCTGACAAGTTCTTTACTTAAAGGAATCTCACGCAAAGAGTTCTTTGTCTTAGGAGTATTAATCACAATCTCCGTATGTGGTTTATCTGAATCCACAATATAAATGCGCTCGATGGTGCAATTAACATGAAGTAATCCTGTGTCCATATTAATGTCAGACCATTTTAAGGCGCAAACTTCTCCAATACGAAGTCCTGTAGAAAGACACACAAGTATCCCCAAATTAGGAAACGTGAAATTGTCTTTGAGATAGTCCATCAGCTTCTTTTGATGCGCCTTTGTCAAGATTGGCAATGTAGCCTTTGGCTGGTATGTTTTTTAACGATTGATATTAATAAGTGAAAATTCTGTGGATGAACATCTCGGTTAATAAATCCTGAGATATTCATCACACAGAATTTGGGTATTGCATTTTAGAGGTTGATTTGAAAACCAATACTTTTCTAAAAACGATTAATCTCATCCTCAGCAGAACCGCTTCCGTTGTATTTATCTTTGAAACTATTGAAGTTGTAACTAATGGAAGCTATGATGCAGCGATTGAAGTTATTCACCTTTCTGTTCTGCACCACAAAATTAACCCTCTTTACATCGTTCAACTTCGAGCTATCAAACAAGTCCTCTGCTTTCAATGTTATCGTCAATTTCTTTTTAAGTAACTGTTTCTGTACCATCATATTGAATGACGAATAACCGTTTTGCCCGTAGATGCCATGATGTCCCTTAATGTTCCAAAAGAAATCACATCGAAAAAGCCAATCGTTCCTTAGTGCCACTACATTTTGGAAAGCGAAGAGACCGTATGGATGATTGTAATCTAATTGCTCTCCATTATATGATAGCGTGAAATAAGGTTTATAGACACCAACCGTCAAAATAGGTCGCCAACAACCAAAAACAGGTGAAACAACACATTGCGCTCCTAGTTGCTGGAAATCCTTGGCGTTGGTTGACATCCAAGTTACCGTTCCAGGTTTGCCGGATACTGCAACGACAGTCGGATGGATGTAATCCTTGATATACTGATAATCCAACTTGAAGTCGAATATGCTATAATTCACACTAAGTTCTGTATCATACACGTATTGCGGTTTCATATAAATGTTGCCTTGCTCATAATGGTATTGATTGTTGTAGCTCACACTGTTGTTCAACTGACGAAACGAAGGACGGTTGACCCTGCTACTGAAATCAAGATTCATCCCCACTCTCCCAAACATAGTGGAAAGAGAAAGGGATGGAAGTAAGTCCGAATAATTGGTCTTGTTCTTTACTTCTCCTTGGTCTGTGTTGATGGCATGAATGTACTCATAGCGAAGCCCGATACTTCCTTTCCATTTGGAGGCAGACAAACTAAAGGTGGCAAATCCTGCATACTTGGTTTCCTTATTCTTGAATTGGTCATCGGCTATCTTCCCTTCTTCGTTTACAGACATACCCCATGAACTGATTTTACTGAAATCCGTTCCGAAATCAAGCCTATTATTCTTATTCATGTTCCAAGCAAACACCCCTTTGAGTGCAGTCGCACGATTTCGCTGGTCGTTTTGCATATGCGTGATTTCTGAGACAGCATCTATTCTACTTGTCTCGCTCACTTGTTGCTTATGTTTCAGTTGAGCATAAACATAGTCGGCATCCAAGTTGAGCTGTAGGTTGTCTGTTAGTTTGCCGATATAATACAGATTGACATTGTGAAACCTTTCCTTTTCAGATTCTTCAGTCTTGTTGTCTGTAGATGTCAGCAGTTCATCATTCTTGTACGTCTGCATATAGTCGAAAGGAGAGTCGAGCATCTTGTAGTTGGAGATGCTTCCCAAATATCTTCCGCCGATAGTGTGATTCTTGTTTATGGCATAATTCATACCAACATTATAGTCATGAGAGCGAGAGCGGTCGGAATATTCAGAAGCAGAAATCTCATGAAATGTATCTTGCTCGTAATTGAACTGGTTAACATCATATCTGATGTCACTTCTCGTATTGTCATATTGATATGCGAGGAATACATCCAAAGCTCCCTTGTGGATGTTGAGGTTGACCTCCTCGTTGTTAGACAAATTCTTATGTTTGGAGATTTCCGCACCCACAATACCAGAAAGTCCATCCAAGGAATGGTGTACGGTAGTGATGTTTATGACACTCCTTGTTTCTGCATCGTATTCTGCCCCAGGGTTTGTTATGAGCTGTACAGACTTCACGTTGGTAGAAGAAAGGAGTGACAACCCTGAAGTATTAGTCTGCTTTCTTCCATCTATATAGATGACAGGCTCACCCTTACCAAACACCTCATACTTTCCATTTGTATAGAGCATCCCAGGAATATATTTGATAACATCTGTTGCCTTGCCAATATTTTTCAAATTGGAATTTTGAACGTCAAGCGTAAGTTTACCGTTTTCTCTTGATATGTATTTGCGATGCCCTTTAATCATAACTTTTTGCAGATTAATTGTTGCATCCTCCAAGGTTATGGCACCAACCTCACCGGTACGATATGCATTACTGTAAGTTTTGTAGCCCACACAACTCACTTTCACAATCGCCTTTTTCACCTCGCAAGGAATTACGAACTGACCATTCTCATTTGTCACACCACCCGTGACTAAACTGGAATCACTAACATTGAGCAAAGCGACATTGGCGAAATCGACAGGTTGATGACGAGTGTCTACAATGCGCCCCATCATTCTGTTAGAAGCCTTTTGGATACATTCAACGATAATAATATTATCTACTTGTTTCATCTTGATAGGGTAAAAACCAATCAAGTTCATGATGGCATCTGGAACACTTTCATTCTTGATGTTCTTTGTCACCTTGAAATCCTCCAACTCGTCATACACAAAGTTGATGACATACTTATCCTGTTTGGCATTCAAATCCTTTAATGCCGCAGAAAATGACACATTATTATATTGTCGAGTGATACGTTGGGCAGAAACGCCCATACTTATCACCGAAAGCAAAATCAAACTTATCAGATATTTACTCATAGCCTATTCCCTGTTTTATAGTCCATATACTGTATATACAGTTGAGGAAATCAAAAAACTAAGCAAAACAACAACTTTTTTCAAAATTTACAGAAAAACATTCAACGACTCCTTGTCTTCCACAAAGCCATTGGATGAAATTTGATTCTATTGACCATCTCTTTATCTTCGAACAGCAATTCAGGAATATACTTCCTGTCATTGAATTCCCGGACATATTCTTTCTCTGATTCTGTCAGAACCAATAGCTTTGAGAGAAAGTCTTTCACTTCTGTCTTGGCTTTTTCAAAGTCAAAATGCTCACTGCGCCTAAGCACAGGCAAGAGTTGCGAACGAATCTGCGGAAAACGGATCTTGTCTATCTGCGGAAAGTCTGTATATTCCGTAGGCGTAGCGTTGTCTTTTCTGCTTGAGCCAACAGTCAGATAAAAGACGGTCGCTTTTCTCAGCAACGTTTTCTCTTCATCGCTCACGAATAGCTGATGCTTCACCATGTTATAGACATCATAAATGTCACGTGCAGCACTTCTACCTATCAAGGCGTTTATCTTGGTGGCAAACAATTCGACAGGTGAAAGAGAACGTACCTTCACATCGCTCAGAAACGGAATGGACACATGAGTCTCTATGGCAGGCAGGATATGGCAACGGTCGGAATAGTTGATTTCTATCTTGATGCCATCGTTGTTGCCAGCGGCATTGGTATAATGAAACACCCATGAGTCAAGCGTATGCGGTGTCTTGGAGCCAGGCGCAAGATGATAACCCTCCGACTCCATATAGCGTAGAATCTCGTTATTCACTTCTTGGCGAATGGAGAGCATGGATTCTCGGTCGCAATCCACCGTAAAGTCAAGGTCTATATCTACCGAGAGTCTTGGCAGTTGGAAAACGGTGAGATTGATGGCTGTGCCACCTTTCAGCACAAGAGATTTAGACAGCAAAGGACTGTCATGGAAATAGTTGAGTATCTCCACTAATCGCATCACCTTTTCGAGGTTGTCGCGAATAAAGCCTTGTTCCTTGGCGATGATGTCAAGAGCTTGTTTGTTATATGAGTTCATATTCTTCCTTTGAT
>JAJWAL010000010.1:38062-43668 GCA_021618535.1 Segatella copri
TTGGCGATGATGTCAAGAGCTTGTTTGTTATATGAGTTCATATTCTTCCTTTGATGTTAGTTCTTGCGGCACATACATGCGCCATTTATTTACAAATGTATCCGACTCTTCGTTGTTAGTCAACCACTTGACGCTTTTGGTTCCCTTGGCTCGGCACAGCTCCAAGAGGGATTCTGAGATGTTGGCTTGTTCCTTAATTCGCTCCAACAGATAGCCTGTCTTCTGGTACAGGAATGCCTTGTCGTACCTTGCGAGATAATCGATGAGCCTTTCCTCATTGAGCAAGACGATACCCTCCATGCAATGCAGCAATTCCTCAATACCCCCAGCTCGGTCGATACGGTCAAAGCAATCCAACAACGTACTCTCCACATCCGTTACCCGCACATAAGGGTTTCCCTTGGGTGTCATCATACCAACGATTTCCTTTGTTTGTCGGCAATAGGTATAATCCACATCGTCGAAAGAAAAGGAATTGAAGCGAGTCATGCTTTTCACAAAAACCTCATTGAAGGGTTGATGAGCCAATCCATGAAATTCCAATGCTGTGTGATAACTGATACAAGCTGTAGGTGACAAGTGGCTTCCTATCTCATACTTGTCGCAAACAGGTAAACCAGATGCAATATCCTTCATGCAATAGGTATTGCGCCGTATAGCTACAATCCACCCTTGTTGCTTGTACCGAGCGAGCAACGCCTCCACCGCCTTCACCTTGTCTTTCAGAGCCTCAGAAAGTTCATCCAAAGTGAATATCCGCAGCTTGTATAATATACTCAATAGTTCTGTCATTGTTTCTAATTTTGCGCAAAGATATGAAATCTAATTTGTTTATGAGAAAAATCAGAAACTTTTTATGCTTTTTTATATGTTCTTTCCATCTTAATTGTCCGACTGCGGAGGAACAAATCACCGACAGGCAAGTTCTTTTGGGAGTACTATTATTGTTTTTCCAGCCATTTTTTAACACACCTTATAGCTCTGATCTGTTCACTTTCGCTAAACTTAGAATCGTCATTCGTTTCATTTCCTTCCAGAACAGCTTCATAAAGAACAAGAAAATAAAAATCGGAAGGGTTTATCATTCGTTCCATAATTAATGGAACTATTTGTTTTCCCATTGATTTGAGAGGAATGAACTCAGGCAATTTTGCATATGAATGTATGCTTGCACTGTATAGTGTCTTAGGATTATGGTCTATTGCAAAATTCCATTTATCCACTAAATTTGCAAAACGATTTCTTATGCTGTCTGGAACTTGTGAAGCCAATTCTTTTATTTTCTCTTTCTCTGTATTTGTTAGAAAGTCTCTCGTTGATAGGCTGTCTTGTTTGTTGTCAGCATTGGAATTCCAAATATTCTCTGGTTTATGTACTGTTTGCAATGGTACTTTAACAATAGAGTCAGAAGCCACTTTCTCATAGTCATTTAGTGAGTGATTGGTTTGTTCCTTAAAACTTAAAAATAGAAAATTTCTTCCCCAACCATTACCAAATATAACATCTAATGGTTCCCCTGTATCTTTCCATATTCTGACTCTTGCTGCAAATTCAAAATCAAATTTAACGGCAGTACTATCATATGTAAAAGTTACAGTATAGAACTTTCTTCCTATCTGTTTTCTTATTTGAGGGCGGCTGTCTCCGTAATCCTCCTTTTTGAAAACTTGAACATCCGATACGTTAGCCTCTTTAAAAAATGGAACATACGCAGGACCAAAGGTCAAAGCCACGTTTCTTGCGCTATTTACAAGAGTACTATTGTCTAAGACCTCTGGTCGCTTGCATGAACTCAAGAATAGTGTACATAATACCGCTATTCCCCAAACTACAATCATTATAGATAGTATTTTTTTCATAATTCGTAATTTTTAATATTTATATATGTGTGAAAATATAATTATAATTGACTGTTTGAATGCAATTTTTAATTTGCATTTCGCATGAACATGTTACCAATGACTTGATTATGTCTTTGCCTTCTTATTTTAAGATTGCACTTTCACTATTTTGATGTTTGTAATCTGGTGACTTTGATGTCTTCTTGCCATAGTCAAAACTATAAACAATTTTCAGATTTGCATACTGATTATAACTACGACTTTGATCTATTTGTTTGAAAGAATAATATGATGCAGATAATTCATCTACAATGTTATTCTTCATCATGAATAAATTGTTTGCATTAGCTTCGATAGCCCAATTCCCATGATTCCACATAGCCGATAGTTGATATCGCCAAAATGTCTTTCTGTTAATCTGGCTGTCTATCAAATCTCTTGACGGTGAAGCTATGGATGCACCAAAAGAAAAATCCCGAACATAGTAGTTTATCATAGCAGTCCCAGAGAATGCAGACAAATTACGATGCTCTGCTCCTCCTCGAACTAAATGTTCAACCCATTGACCGGATAACTTCATATTAAGTGTACCAGAAGGTTTATAGGTCATAGATATATCTGCACTGGGACGATGATAGATACAGTCATCTCTAAAAGTGCTAATAAGATGCCCGTCTCGAATATAGTAATCCGAAATAATCGAATGATTCTGGTAAAAGTATGACACTCCCGTTTGCAAAGCGAATTTGTTAAGGTTCAAGGTATGGCTTAATCGCGGATTCAAAAGAATTGAATTATCCATGTTAGAATTACCTTTGAGAATGATGATAGGATCTATCTGCTGTTCTACATTGTTAATCGTATTTATTCTCGGATAGGTGTTTCCCAAAGCGAACATAAATTGAAGTTGCTGTACTTTATCTATCCTATATGTAGATCTTGCCTGAAGTCTCGGCGTAAGATGATTGATTGACCTCATCCCCTTTAAACGATATGTAAGAAATGAAAGTCCAGGATTAATGTCAAAGAAAAAACTCCCTAAACGTTGGGAATAGTCTGCAAAAAGGATGGTTTCGGACGAATGCAAATTTTGATTATATGCAGAAGTCCCAATGTATTCGGAATCACTAATCCTCATGAACTCGTATAAACAGAAAGCCAATCTATTTCTATGACTGAACGCCATAGAATAATTTGCATTCGCTTTGATGTAATAATAATCTTCCTTGACAAGTGAACGAAAAGACACATTATCATCGTTATAGAGACGGTCATAATCGTTTCGAGAATAATATCCATCAAAAACATAATCCAACGATTTTGTGTTAGAAAATGTGTGCAATCCGTAAAAATAGACACTTGGACGATAAGATTTGTTTCTAGTGTTAATGTCCAAAATGCTACCGTTCTTGATTGCAGCAGCAGTTTTCCAATACTCCGTCATTCCATTATTGACACCGTTTTTTGAGGCATTCCATGCCATACCACCTCTAAGCATCCAAATATATTTTCTTCCTCGGTTGCTGATTGATGCCTGTACATATTCTTCCGTTTGCCTATTGTCAGCATTATTGTAATGCTGCAGTCTATTCAGTTGATAATCAGGGAAAATAAAAGTCTCATTCTCGTCCATAGACGATTTTGGATTTTCCAAAGAATATCCAGCCCAAAGGTTCAAACTTTTGGTTCCTGTGACAAATTTCGAAATAAGATTGTAATCACCATAGAGATAGCCTACATTCTGAGACGCATCAAGTTGCGTGTAGCCACCATTGTTGAGTGGTTTCATTATTATGTTTATAGCATATGCATCTTTTGCATATTTACCATTCGGCACATCAAAATATTCCACTCGAGAAACGTCCTTCGGTCTTAAAGACTGTACCTCTCGAAAATCAACTTCACGCCCATCTATATAGAGAGTCGCAGCCCCATTGGGAGTTGTCACACTTCCAGTCGAACGCTCGACAGACACTCCCGGAATCATGAGATTGCTCAACAGATCATAACCAGTTACAGCATGTTTACGTTGCTCTTTTGTAGGAATAGCAAGGATATGATCACCTTCTCTTGTAAGATAAGATGATTTTACAACAACTTCACCAAGTTCTTTGCCTTGGATAAAAGTTTTAGTTGTATCTGGTTTTTGTGCATAAGTTACGTGTAGGCACAAACTCATTATGATGACTAACAATGCTTTCATCTATTAATTTTTTATTGTTTTATACTTATAATCAATATGCCTTCTTCTGTACTTAAAGACAATACCTTTAACTCTTTAACTACTATTACCAAAACTTTTGCATGAAAATAACGTAACAGACAACGTTCGTCTCATTCATTTCGAGATTGGATCTGTTTTGCCAAGAATACTGAGAAAGAACTCTTCTCCTGAATAGCCATCAATTTCTTGGACAATTACATTGTCAACAATAATAGATTCGAGTTCCAGCTGGATCCTTCCTGGAGAGATAGGGCGCTTGTCTGCATCAAAAACAAATTGCGAAGGACATTTAAAGTTGAAAAGCACAAGATGCTGCTTTCCGCCATAGTTCAGTGTCACAGGTACTTTGCTATCGCTATATATGATTTTCCCCATTTTGCTCGCTTCTCCTGTTTCTTCGTCTGAGCTTGCAAAAGAATAAGGTATCGAAATATCATAATCGGGCAACAGCTTGACTGCTTCTGCCAATTTAATATCTTTTATGACAAAACTTATCCAGCTGATTGGGACTTGCTGTAAGGTGACAGTCCGGTTTTCGTACCCTCCAAAAGTGTAGTGGATGATAGGTTGACCATTTTCTGTGACCTCACCCTTCCATAAACTTTTATAATCCATCTGTTCTTGCGATGCATTATAGATTACAGGAATGAATATACTGCTGTATTGTCCTTTAAGCTCATTACTCAGCTCCTCTATTACACTTTGACGCTGGAAGTAAGAATCCACATAAGTAGGATCCTCATGGCATGCGCTTAAACTAATCATGGCTGAAATAGCCACAATGACCATTGATATTTTTTTCATTACTATTGTTTTTATTATATAACGGCGAGACTTTATTATTATTGTTATGTTCAGAGTCTATCGTATAGTTTACGTTTGCATCGTAACCATAAGCTTTCTTGGTTGCCTCAAGTTCGTTGTCCGTCATGCGCTGATAAACCACCATGCCGTAGAATGGTTTCAGATTTCCATTCTCATCGGTTGCATCGCCCAGTTTCTGCATGGTGTGCATTTGCAAATAATTTGACTCTGTTTTTGTGAGGAGTAAAACTTGCATATAGCGGCTTTGCATACTTTGACTTGCCGAACCGCGCATGATGAATCCTGACACAGCATCATAAAACCATTCTGTTTTGTTATAGAACTTACCATCGGTATCGCCATGGTGGAAACCTATCAGATGACCGTCTGACTCAAACCAATAATCCATATATCCACCGTCATAAACTGTCTTGCGGTAGTCTGTTTGTGAAAGTCTGCCGTTATCCTGCACTTTATACATGCCTATGACTTTCCATCCATAGCCCTTTACCTCATTTTCAATGTCAGCAGCTCTTACGGGCTTTAATCCTTTAAACACACAGCATCCATCGTTGTTAATAATATAAGTCCTATCGAACTCATAGTCTATAACTGTAACTGATCCGCTAGGTTCCTCAGTCATATCACAACCTGTAAAAGAAACGATGCTGAGCATCGCCATCATAAAAATCATTCTAATTTTCATACGCTTCTTGATATTAAAGGGTTATAACTAT
>JAJWAL010000082.1:0-14023 GCA_021618535.1 Segatella copri
CTATTATTATTATATTGTTTTTACCTTATTATATTTATATACTTTTTAATCGGCATTATTGCCAAGCTGGTCGAGAGCAGTCTCTGGATGCTCTTTCTCATACTGCTTGCACTTCTCGATATACTTCTCGGCAAGTGCGCGGTCCTTTGAATCAGGATATTCGTTGATAAAGCCATAGCACTCGTCTTCAGCATCCTGGTAGCGCTCCAGCTGTTTTTTCTCGACACTCATCTTTGCCAGTTCATATTTGCCTTTCATGATGAGCGATGCAAACTCCTCGCGCCGGTTGCTGTATGGATAATCCTTCAGCGCATTCTGTGCGGTTACGATGCAAGCCTCATAGTTGTTGCCGCCGCTGGTACAGTTGCCGAAATAGGTACCCATATCAAAATAGAGCTTGGCACTCTTATACTCCTTCTCAACCAAGAGGTCCTGAAGAGCGAAAAGGCGGTTTGTTGCCTGCTGCTTGAGTCGGGCATCAGGATAAAGATCCAGGAACTCCTGGAAGGCTGCGATGGCTGTAATCGTGGTACTTTGGTCAAGACGAGGCTCCGGAGCATTCTGATACAGACTCTCTCCCACAAAGTACTTTGCATTTTCTGCAAACTTACCTTTAGGATAAGAAGAGTAATACTTCTTGAAATACTCTGCAGCGGTCTCATAATCCTTCATACCATACTCGGCCATAGCCAGCATGTACAAACATTCCTCACCCTCGGTAGAACCTTTCTTCATCGTTACCAGTTCCTGCAGAAGAGGAATGGCACGGGAATACTTGCCCTGGGCATAGCTCTGCTTGGCGTACTCATACTTATAAGTATAATCGCCTGATTTCAATACCTGGTTATATTCGTGGGCACAGCCCGACAAGAGCAATGCAACACACGATGCAATAAGAGTCAATTTTTTCATAATTCTCATTTTGAACTGCAAAGTTACTCATAATTTACTTATTATCAAAAGAAAAGATACATTTTTTCGTAAAAAATTAATCTTTATAACGATTAATGGCGTTTTTTTTGTAATTTTGCACCTTGAAACAGAACTTTTGAGAAGAAATCAGGAAGAAAATGGATTTTAAGATTACATCAAAATATAAGCCAACTGGCGACCAGCCGCAAGCCATCAGGCAACTCACAGAAGGAGTGCTTGAAGGAGACCCTGCACAGGTATTGCTGGGTGTAACCGGCTCGGGCAAAACCTTTACGGTGGCAAACGTGATTGCCAACGTGGGGAAACCTACGCTCATCTTGAGCCACAACAAGACTCTTGCTGCCCAACTGTATCAGGAGATGAAAGGATTCTTTCCTGAGAACGCTGTAGAATATTATGTTTCATACTACGACTATTATCAGCCGGAAGCTTATCTGCCTACAACAGATACATATATAGAAAAAGACCTCGCCATCAATGATGAAATAGACAAATTGCGGCTCGGTGCTGTTTCTGCCCTTCTCTCGGGCAGAAAGGATGTCATCGTTGTCTCATCCGTTTCGTGCATCTACGGTATGGGCGGACCTGTAGCGATGCAGGAGAACATCATCAAGATTCATCGCGGACAGCGACTCGACAGAAATGAATTTCTGAGGAAACTCGTTGATGCACTTTACGTTAGAAATGACATAGAACTGCAGCGAGGCAACTTTAGAGTGAAAGGCGAAACGGTAGATATCTTTATGGCGTACAGCGATCATGTTTTGCGCGTAACATGGTGGGATGATGAGATTGACAGTATCGAAGAAGTGGATTCGCTCACTTATCACCGCCTTGCCTCGTTCGAAGATTACGAGATTTATCCAGCCAACCTTTTCGTAACAACAAAAGAACAGCAGGAAAGTGCCATTCGCAGAATTCAGGACGACCTGGTTAAACAGGTAGAATTCTTCAAGAGTATTGGAGATGGAATCAAGGCACAGCGAATCAAGGAGCGTGTAGAATATGATATGGAAATGATCAAGGAATTGGGCCACTGTTCGGGCATAGAGAACTATTCCCGCTATTTTGATGGCAGACACGAAGGCGAACGCCCGTATTGCCTGCTCGATTTCTTCCCTAAAGATTTCCTGCTTGTGGTTGACGAGAGCCATGTGAGCATCCCGCAGATTGGAGCCATGTATGGAGGCGACCGGGCACGAAAGAAGAACCTGGTAGAATATGGTTTCCGTTTGCCTGCTGCCTTCGACAACCGTCCGCTGAAGTTCGAGGAATTTCATGATCTCATTCCGCAGGCCATCTACGTAAGTGCAACTCCGGCAGACTATGAATTGAGAGAAGCCGAAGGCGTGGTTGTAGAACAGCTGATTCGTCCTACAGGACTCCTGGATCCGGAAATCGAAGTCCGTCCAAGTGAGAATCAGATAGATGATCTTCTGGACGAAATATTAACAAGAACACACCGCAACGAGCGAGTTCTGATTACGACTCTTACAAAGCGCATGGCAGAAGAACTCACCGAGTTCCTGCTCAACCACAACGTAAAGGCTGCCTATATCCACAGTGATGTGGCAACCTTAGACCGAGTAAAGATCATGAACGATCTCCGTGCAGGAGTATACGATGTACTGGTGGGTGTCAACCTGTTACGAGAAGGACTCGACTTGCCGGAAGTTTCGCTCGTAGCTATTCTCGATGCAGATAAGGAAGGTTTCCTGCGCAGTCACCGTTCTCTGACCCAGACAGCTGGCCGTGCAGCCCGAAACGTGAACGGAAAGGTAATCATGTATGCAGACAACATCACAGACAGCATGCAGAAAACGATAGATGAAACTGCCCGCCGCCGAAGCATCCAGTTGAAATACAATGCAGACCATGGCATTACACCAAAACAGATTGTGAAAGCAATAACCTCAGCTCTGCCTACTAGCAAGGAAGAAGGAGCAAAGATTGTTCCGATGGGAGCCGAGGGTTCCAAGCCTCGCGTTTACGTGGAACCGGAAAGTGCAGCCTTCGTTGCCGACCCTATTGTTCGCAGTATGAGCAAGGAAGAATTGGAGAAGAGCATTGCCAATACTACGGCATTGATGAAGCAAGCTGCCAAAGACCTCGACTTCATGCAAGCTGCCCAATATCGCGATGAAATCATCCGATTGCAGAAGGAATTGGAAGAAAAGGGATAAATTCAAAAGAAATAACCATCAAAAAGAGGGTGTATCATAAATTAATGATTCACCCTCTTTTTGTTGGAATATTACTGATATGTTGTTGAAATATTACTGATATGTTATCCAAGCTTATAACACACCTTCTTTTTATTTACCCAGCAGTTATTCATCTGTCTGTCAGTTATCTGCTATTCAAACGACAGCTTTTTCAGACGGGAACGCAACTGCTCAGCCTCGCTCTTTCTGATAGAAAGTTTGATGCTGCAAGTATTATCGAAAGTCTGATCCAGGATACGCGGATTCATATCTTTGACTATCCTCATCACATCATTCATCATCGGATAAGTAAAATCATAGGTTACTATTTCCTCTATCTGTTGCGTAACCTCCTCACAATGAGCCAAAGCATCAATGGCAGCTTCACGATAAGCAACAATGAGTCCGCTGGTTCCCAATTTCACTCCTCCGAAATATCGGATGACGACAATTAAAATATCCGTCAATTCTGATTTCGTGATTTGGCCGAGGATTGGTTTTCCTGCCGTAGAAGAAGGTTCGCCATCATCATTGGCACGGAACTCTGTCCGTTCAGGACCTAGCATATATGCATAACAACAATGTCGGGCATCGTAATATTTCTTACGGTACCCGGCAACAATTTCCTTCACCTCGTCAACAGTTGTAACATGGTGAGCAAAGGCGAGAAACTTACTCCTTTTCTCGGTGTAATATCCCTCGCCTATCGTATCTGATATAGTCTTAAATTCGTCTATCATTAATCCAACTTGTGAATAATCAAACCGCTACGCAACTTAGGTTCAAACCAAGTTGCCTTAGGTGGCATAATCTTACCACAGTCAGCGATATCCATAATCTGCTGCATAGTAACCGGATGCAAAGCAAGTGCCATCTTCATCTCACCGCTATCCACACGACGTTTCAACTCACCGAGACCGCGAAGACCACCAACAAAATCGATGCGCTTATCAGAACGCAAATCCTTGATACCCAGAATTTCATCAAGAATCAGACGAGATGAAATATCCACATCAAGCACGCCGATTGGATCTGCATCATCATAGGTTCCTGGCTTGGCAAACAAACCATACCATTTACCATCCAGATAGAGGAGGAAAGAATGGAGAGCAGCTGGTTTCAGAATATCCAAGCCAAACTGACTGATAGCATCATCAATAGCCATCTTTTCATAGCAAGGAATGCCCTCTTCATCACCAGATACATTCACATTGATTGCATCAATATCTATCACCTCGAAGTTCTTTGTCAAAGCATCGAGGAACTGATCAGAAGTCAGACCATTCAAATCCTTCACAACTCGGTTATAATCGAGAATCGTAAGCTGACTTGCCTGGAAACAAACTGCCATAAAGTAGTTATATTCCTCCTTACCTGTATGATTAGGATTCTGCTTAGCTTTTTCTGCACCTACCAGAGCAGCTGCAGCAGAACGGTGATGACCGTCAGCGATATAAAGGCTAGGCATCTTGGCAAATTCGGCTGTGATTGTGGCAATATCCTGATCATCGCTTACCACCCAGAACTGATGACGGAAGCCATCAATAGGAGCAATGAAATCATATTCCGGAGTCGTTGCTGCATAACGCATCAGAAGTTCGTTAAGCACCTCATTATCAGGATAAGCGAAGAATACAGGTTCGATATTGGCATTGCATACACGCACATGCTTCATACGGTCTTCTTCCTTATCGCGGCGTGTCAGCTCATGTTTCTTGATGACACCCGTCATATAGTCGTTTACATACGCACCTACCACAAGACCATACTGAGTCTTACCATTCATGGTCTGAGCATAGATATAATACTGTTCTTTATCATCCTGTTTCAACCAGCCATTCTCCTGGAACTTTCTGAAGTTCTCAGCAGCGCTTTCATAAACGCGAGGATCATACTCAGAAGTACCTGGTTCGAAATTGATTTCAGGTTTAATAATATGATAAAGGCTCTTCTCGTTATCGCCTGCCTCGGCACGTGCTTCCTCAGAATTGAGAACATCGTAAGGACGAGACTCAACTTGCTCAACTAAATCTTTTGGGGGACGAATACCCTTAAATGGTTTAACTATAGCCATAATGTTTTATTGATTTTAATGAATAAAAGCCCACGAAGGGCAAGTATATCATGAAGTCTGTAAAGATAAAAAGCCCATAAAGGGCACTAGCTAAAGCACCCTCTATGAGCTTTTTTATATCCTAATTTTTATTTATTTACTTGATATTTTGTGCAGCCATCAGCAAAGAACGCATTGATCTGCTTAGCTGCTGCAATACCGGCATTGATATTTGCTTCTGCAGTCTGTGCACCCATTTTCTTAGGAGTTGAGAAGTATCGACCCTCGAACTTGGCAAAGTCCGCATCAGCATCAGGCTTGATATCAGTGATGAACTTCAAGTCCTCACGCTCAGCAAGAAGTTTCAGGAGCTCAGGCTCATTGATAACCTCCTTACGCGCTGTATTGATGAGGATGCCACCCTTAGGCAACTGGTTTACAGTCTTGTAGTCGATGCTCTTGATAGTCTCTGGAGTAGCAGGGATATGAAGAGAAACGATGTCGCAAGTCTGGAACAACTCATCCTGTGACTTTACAGCATGCACACCGGCAGCCTCGATAACATCAGCTGGGCAGAATGCATCGTAAGCAGCTACTTCCATGCCAAATCCCTTGGCGATGCGAGCCACATTTCGACCAACATTACCGAAAGCAAGAATACCCAGTTTCTTACCCTTCAACTCGCTGCCAGCCTTGCCGTTGTAGAAATTACGTACAGTAAAGACCAACAAGCCGAATACCAACTCAGCTACTGCGTTAGAGTTCTGACCAGGAGTATTCTCAGCCACTACATTATGAGCAGTAGCAGCAGCAAGGTCGATGTTATCATAACCTGCACCAGCACGAACGATAATCTTCAGGTTCTTTGCTGCATCGAGCACCTCGGCATCAGCCTTGTCAGAGCGGATAATCATCGCGTCCACATCCTTCACTGCATCGAGAAGCTGAGCCTTCTCTGTATATTTTTCGAGCAGCACCAATTCGTTGCCTGCTCCCTCTATTTCTTTCTTAATGCCTTCCACAGCAGCCGCTGCGAATGGCTTTTCTGTTGCAACTAATACTTTCATACAAATTCAAAAATTAATGTTGTGCTTCAAAATCCTGCATGGCCTTGACGAGTGCCTGAACACCCTCCATGGTCTGTGCATTGTAGCAGCTGGCACGGAAACCACCCACTGAGCGGTGACCCTTGATACCTACCATGCCACGCTCTGTAGCGAAGTCGAGGAATGGCTTCTCCAACTCCTTGTACTCATCGTTCATCACGAAGCAGATGTTCATCAATGAGCGTGAAGCCTCTTCCACTGTACCCTTAAAGAGTTTGTTGCGGTCGATTTCAGCATAAAGAACTTCTGCACGTTCGTGAGCTCGCTTGTCAGCAGCCTCAACACCACCGTTAGCCTTCAACCAGCGGAGATTCTCCATCAAGGTATAGATAGGAACAACAGGAGGAGTATTAAACATACTGCCCTTCTCTACGTGAGTACGATAATCGAGCATAGTAGGAAGCTCGCGAGGAGCCTTGCAGAGCATATCATCCTTTACGATGATAACAGTAACACCTGCCATAGAAAGATTCTTCTGAGCACCTGCATAGATGGCAGTATACTTAGAAACATCTACTGGACGGCTCATGATATCTGAAGACATATCAGAAATCAATGGTACGTTTACATCTGGATCAACACGGAGTTCAGTACCATATATAGTATTGTTGCTTGTCAAATGCAAGTAATCACAATCGGCTGGTACAGTGTTAGGAACCTGTGGATAGAAAGTGAAATTGGCGTCGGACGATGATGCGATCTCCACGACCTCACCAAAATGCTTCGCCTCTTTCATTGCCTTCTTAGCCCAAGTGCCAGAATTAATGTAGGCAGCCTTCTTGATGAGGAAGTTTGCTGGAATCTGCATAAACTGCAATGACGCACCACCACCAAGGAAGATTACGGAATAACCCTCAGGAATGTCAAGAAGCTCCTTGAATAAGGAGACTGCCTCATCTACTACTGGCTGGAAATCCTTAGCACGGTGGCTGATTTCCATCAATGAAAGACCTGAACCATTAAAATCCAAAATCTGCTTTGCTGTGTTCTCAATCACTTCGCGTGGAAGCATTGATGGACCTGCGTTAAAATTGTACTTCTTCATCTTTGTATAATTATTTAAGTTTTATACGATATAATCCTGTTAGCAGGAAAAATAAGTGCACAATACACCCATATAGGATACATAGTAAACCTTTGGATTGTATTTACGACTGCGAAATTACACTTTTTATTTGAAACTACCAAACTTTTCTGCACATTTTTAGCGTTTTGCGCAGATTTCTTTCATTTTGTTAGTCATTTTAGTATAATAACTGCATATTTATGTCTATTTTTACATTTATTATACATTAGCAAGCAACAGAGAAGAGATAATAGCAGTTTGTCAACTACCTTACCTCTTCCACTATCGTTTTGACGCCTTTTATCTTTTCGCCCTTTACATTATTCAGTACGCTGCGCAACTTCGTTCGGGAAATGGCAGCATAAGCATAACGGTCATTAACATCAATCTTACCGATTTCAGCCGACTGCAGCCCACCCTTCTTGCAAAGGAAGCCTAAGATGTCACCCTTGCTGATTTTATCCTTTTTGCCTTTACCTATATATATAGTAGCCATCTTAGGTTTGGCTGGCGCAGGAAGCAGATCAGCAACAGGCAGCTCATAATTCTCAATCTCTGCATCCACATATTCCGGAATATGCTCTTCAGGACCTAACAGGAAGAAAGCCTTTCCCTGGGCTTCCCATCGTGCCGTACGCCCTACACGATGGATATAACCATCCTCACTTTCCGGCATGTGATAATGGATAATATTATCTATATCTGGAATATCAAGTCCGCGCGAAGCCAGATCCGTACTCACCAAGATATTGGCACTACCGTTGCTGAAACGATAGAGAGAAGCCTCTCGCTCCTTCTGTTCCAATCCACCATGGAAGAAAGATGTAGAAAAACCTTGTTCTACCAGATATTTGTTGGTACGCTCTACACTATCACGGTAATTGAGGAAAACAATAGTACTCTGGTCGCCCAGGCTACGAAGCAAAAGTGCCAGGCTCTCCAGTTTATCCTTTACCGGACTATCCACCTTATATATATGTACACGGTCAGGAACCTGATCTTCATCCACACGGTAATCTATCTTTTCTACCCTGCCCATGTGTACGAAATGAGGAATCTCCTCCGCCTCGGTAGCAGAAAGCAGGAAATGTCGACGCAAGCCAGGCAAAGACTTGATCAGTCGGCTCATTTCGTCCTGGAAACCCATCTCCAGACACTTGTCAAACTCATCAATAATCAGGTATTTGATGTGATATGGAGAAAGATTTCCCTTATCCAGATGATCATTGAGACGGCCTGGAGTTCCAAATACAATCTGAGGACGAACCTGTTTCATCACGCGATGCTCATCCATCGTAGCACGACCACCATAGCAAGCCATCGCACGCAAACCGCTGCCCATATTCTTCAATACGTTAGCCGACTGCAAAGCGAGTTCTCTACCAGGAGTTACCACCACCGCCTGTGCCTCGTCATCAGTAGCATCTATAAGTTGGGTAAGAGGCAGAAGATAAGCCAGTGTCTTGCCACTACCTGTTGGCGAAAGTATCACCACATCCTTGTGCCCGTGCAAGATTGCCTGCATGGAATCCTGCTGCATATCATTGAGCTCAATGCCCAGTTTATCTAAAATTCTGTCTATCATAAATTTCTAATAATCAATTTCAATAGAGAAGTATTCTTTTATTAAAGAGAAGTTTTCATAAATTCCTCATCATGAGGCATTATTTCTTTTTCTGATTGAGCAGTTTGTCAATCTCATCAAACTCCTTACCCATGTTCAGGTTCAGATAGATGGTATATAGCGGCAAAGCCCACTGGTCCTGCATATCAGGCGCCATCGTTCTGTACTTCTGCAGATAAGGCATTGCACTCTTGTAAAGTCCGTCTATCACCTGATGCGTTTTGCGGGATTGCAGTGAATTCTTATCCATTTCAACCGCCTGATTGAAATAAGCCAAACCTATATTATAATAAGCACCAGCCAAAGAATCGTTCACGGCAAGTGCCTTTTTGCTCACTTCGATGCATTGCTTGAAATCACCCATATTCAAGAGAATGGTTCCCTTGGTAAAGAGATAGATATCATTGTCGGGAGCTATCGCCAGCGCCTTATCTGCTACGGCGAGTGCAGAATCGAGTTGGTTTTCCTGCGAATAATACTCTACCAGACGCGGGAAAAAGAACGGGAATTTCGGATCCCGCTCAAAACCTTCCTTCAAGGTCGAGAGATAGCGCGCAGTATCCTTCTCCAGTTTGTAAGTCTCAGCCAAATACTGTAACATATAGTTATAATGAGCCGTATCTTTCAGCGCCTCATAAGAATGATGAAGCGTAGCTTTGGTATCTTTCATCTTATATCCGGCATATACAGCCCAATAAGCTGCCGAAGAAAGATATTTGTCTTTCTGGGCATACTTATAAGATTGGAACATCGGTGCAGTACTGCACTCTATGTACTGGTCAAAGAACTGATAAGCCTCCTTGTATTTCTGCTTCCTGATAAACCAGGTTCCTCCGTTATAGAGGTTCGGACGTATCCTGTTCAAATATTCAGAATGAGACTTGCGGAAATCATACTCACATTTTCCTTTCTTGTTAGGAATCATCTCAACGGAATCAAGTCCTTGGGCTATAACGAAGAGCTGTCGGGTTGCATTGAAGAGTTGGGCTGTATCATACGCCTGTTTGAGGTAGAGTTTCTCATTACCCTGTTCATACTGCTTCTTCACAGCATCGAAGAGAATATTCCAAATTTTCTTGTTATTCCGGTTGGCAGAATCCGTCAGGAGTTTGCGCATACTGGATTCGGCCTTCGCCAAATCCTTGCCAGCCTTTACCAGATCTTTGGCTGCAGAAATCTCTTTCTTCTGTGCCTGCAGCCCTAATGGCGCCGACAGGAGAAAAACTATCTGTAAGACCCATAAGTTTCTGAATATCTGTATTTTCATATTAATCTCCTAAATTAAAACTTTCATTTGTTTCCATACTCATAATAATACCAGTAGGTATTTCCATAAGTATCCCGAAGAGCATTCTGCTTTTCTGTCTCATTAGCATATTTGTGATCCATCTGCTGGAAATCCTCAAAGTCTGTATCCATCACATTATCGTGATAAACGATACTTGGATTACTGCGGCGATGCGTATAAAGAACCAACGCTTCCTTATAATGAACAGGCAGTTTGCCCGAAGTTACTTTGTAATGTTTCTGCACCTCTGCTACGAACTTGTCTAGTTGCTTGTCCAGCAAGAGTGCACAAAGCTGATAGTCAACAGGCAGACGATACTTGAGATGATGTTTAACCATCCATGCCGAAGGTTTCTGCATCCATTTTGGCGCCTTCCACATCATAGCCTTCACGGTTACGCTATCCGGCATCATCGCCTTACTTCCACCTACCAGCGGATAAGTAAAGAGACGGCTGCCCAGCTCGCCTGTTTCGTTGAGACAGGCTATACGGAGCATCGTCAGCGAAGAATCTGTTTTCAGAGATTTTTCACCTACTTCCAAAGCTTTTTCATACTGTTTTTCTTTCATCAGATGTTCCATGCGCATACGTTCATGAAACAGCCGATCATTGCTAGCAACAAAGTTGACAAGCAATATTATCACCAGCATCTGGAGCAGATTCACCCACATATAGCGGGAGAACCAGCCGTTACTGTGAGGCTCTGTTTCTATTGGCTCCAACTGGCGGGCTATCCATATTAATCCGCCCCAGAGAATCAGACAGAGTGGCAGGATAATCCACCACGCCCCCAGCGAATGATAACGGTCGATATCAACGGGGATATCGGTAATCATCGTCAGGATGAGGAACGAAGGGAAATAAGTAAGCCCGTGGAAACGGCGTTTCACACGGGTTACCGCGTACACTCCCACTTGCAGCAGATAGAGTACGAGCGTGATAAGCAGTGGAGCCAGCGTGTAACTGTAGTTGGTCAAACCGCCTGAGAAAACATGCTGAGCCACTGCCAGTACGTCTGCCTGGTAAAATGCCAGGTAGACGTAGGTAAATGTGATAAAGATGATAGCACAGGCGATTTGCATCTTCGCAGTACTACTCCTTTTATTTTTCATAAATCAATCTATTAATTTTTCTTCAGCACCAAAGCTGTACGAGCTGGCAGATAAAGTTTCAGCCACTCCTTACGGTCTTTCACATAAAGTGGATCGTAATTAGTCAGATGCGTCATCGTGTCATCATTCAAGCCATTACCGCCAAAATCCTTGCTGTCAGAATCAAGCACTACGCTGTAGGAACCGGTTGGAACCAGGAAGCCATAGTCGATGAAAGAGCGGGTTGGCGAGAAGTTAAACACGAAGAGCAGATCGCCACGCATAAAGGCGAGAACCTGATCGCCATCATTATGCCAGATTTCTACAACTGGTGTCTTGTTAAAATTCTTTTCGCTTGTAATCGTCTTGAGCATTTCTCGGTCGAAATCTCCAAGATAGTGGTAGCAGAGTTCATGATTATCTACCAGATTCCACTGTCTGCGGGCATATTTATGGCTCCAGCCATTACCCTCGCGAGGGAAATCAATCCACTCTGGGTGACCGAACTCATTACCCATGAAGTTGAGATAACCGCCATTGATTGTAGAGGCGGTAACCAGACGGATCATCTTATGCAGAGCAATACCACGATGAGCCATTTCGTTTTCATCGCCCTTCTTGAAATGCCAGTACATATCGGCATCAATCAGACGGAAGATGATAGTTTTATCGCCCACCAATGCCTGGTCATGACTCTCACAGTAAGAGATGGTTTTCTCATCCGAACGGCGGTTCTTTACCTCCCAGAAGATGCTGGATGGTTTCCAGTCTTCATCCTTCAGTTCCTTGATGGTCTTGATCCAATAATCTGGAATATTCATCGCCATGCGATAATCGAAACCATAACCACCATCCTCAAACTTGGCTGCCAGTCCCGGCATTCCGCTCACCTCTTCGGCAATCGTAATGGCATGCTTGTTGACCTCATGAATCAGACAGTTGGCAAGGGTAAGATAGCAGATGGCATTATCATCCTCGTGACCATTGAAATAATCGCCGTAGTTGCAGAATGCCTCACCCAAGCCATGACTGTAATAGAGCATGGATGTTACACCATCAAAACGGAATCCGTCGAAATGGAACTCATTGAGCCAATACTTGCAGTTGCTCAACAGGAAGTGGATGACTTCATCCTTTCCATAGTCGAAGCAGAGACTGTCCCAAGCCGGATGCTCATGACGGTCGCCAGGATAGAAATACTGGTTAGGATCTCCAGCGAGATTACCCAGTCCTTCCACCTCGTTCTTTACGGCATGAGAGTGAACGATGTCCATGATGACGGCAATACCATTCTGGTGAGCTGTATCAATGAGATCCTTCAACTCTTCAGGAGTTCCGAAGCGGCTACTTGCAGCAAAGAAACTGCTTACATGATAGCCGAAGGAGCCATAATACGGATGCTCCTGGATAGCCATAATCTGAATGCAGTTGTAACCATCCTTGATGATACGTGGCAACACATTCTCCTTAAATTCTGTATAAGTGCCAACCTTCTCAGCATCCTGTGCCATACCGATATGGCATTCATAGATGAGCAGAGGCGCCACATTTGGTCTGAAGGTTTTCTTCTTCCATTTATATGGTTCCGGATTCCAAACCTGAGCAGAGAAAATCTTGGTCTGGTCGTCCTGTACTACGCGCTGTGCCCATGCAGGAATACGCTCACCTTCACCACCTTCCCAATGAACTTTCATCTTGAAGAGATCGCCATGTTTCATCGCTTTCTCCGGAAGTTTGAGTTCCCAGTTGCCGGTATTCTTTATTCTTTTGGCACGATACTTTTCGGTTTCCTGCCAGTTGTTGAAGTCACCTATCAGATAGATATCTGTTGCATTAGGTGCCCACTCACGGAACACCCATCCACGGGCAGTCTTATGCAGTCCGAAATACTCGTATCCATTGGCAAAATCGCTCAATGTCTGTTTGCCGTTATTAGTCAGCTGACCGAGTTTCCAAAGTGCATGGTCGTGTCGGCCCTTGATGGCATCCTCATAGTCTGCCAGATATGGGTCGTTCTTCACGAGTCCGATATGCTTTACCACAGCCTTCGCTGCCTTTTTTGCAACTGGTTTCTTTGCAGTTGCCTTTTTAGTTGCAGCCTTCTGGGCTGTAGTTTTCTTTTCTGTTGCCATATATCATGATTTTAGATGGTTACTCTATATTATTCTTTAATTTTATCTTGAAGATTTCTTATTTAATTCTTAATCTTGAAGATAGCCTTGTGGATATCACCCCTACCGATGCATGGCTGATGACCATCTTGTGGCCAGAAGATAGCAAACTGACCTGGCTTGCAGGTAACGAGCGTCTGCGCTTTCACACCAGGATACTTGGTTACATCCTTAGCCTCGTTATATTCCACTTCAGGAAGATCAGCAAGAGGAGTATAGCCATAAGTCTCCTCGTTGTCAAGAGGAATCTGAATATCAATCATCTTGCGATGTGTTTCAAGAACAGCATCTTCCTCGCTTTTTCCGTGAGCTGTCGTTATGTTAACAAAGAGGTTACTCTCCTTGATAAAATGCTTACCGTCCTCCAATTTAGAGAGGTCATTTTCCTTGATAAACTTCACGACATCAGCGAAGAGCGGATTGAGAGAAACGTATTTCTCCAGATTGTCTAAAGTATCTACTACCATAATTCTAGTTTAAGCTTTGA
>JAJWAL010000011.1:0-43273 GCA_021618535.1 Segatella copri
TTTTGGTATTTAAACAAAAAAGTGTATTTTTGCAACTACTTAAAATTTGATGCCAGCATGAGACAATTAAAAATTACTCAATCAATTACGAATCGCGCAAGCGCATCGTTAGAAAAATATCTTCAAGATATTGCTCGTGAGGAGCTGCTCTCTACAGATGAAGAGGTAGAGCTCGCCCAGCGTATAAGAAAAGGTGACCGTAGGGCATTGGAGAGATTAACAAAAGCCAATCTCCGTTTCGTGGTGTCTGTTGCCAAACAGTACCAGAACCAGGGGCTCAGTTTGCCTGATCTTATTAACGAAGGAAACGTGGGGCTTATCAAAGCCGCACAGAAGTTTGATGAAACCCGAGGCTTTAAGTTTATCTCTTACGCCGTATGGTGGATTCGCCAGAGCATTCTGCAGGCCATAGCCGAGCAGAGCAGACTTGTGCGCCTTCCGCTCAACCAGGTGGGAAGCGTTAACAAGATAAACAGAGAGATGAGTAAGTTCGAACAGGAATTTGAACGCAAACCGAGTGTAGACGAAATAGCTGACCGCATAGACTTGCCGGAAGACAAGATAGAGGACGCCATGAAGGCTACATCGACAAGTCGCCACCTGAGCGTGGATGCGCCTTTTTCTGATGATGAAGATGGCAGCATGCTCGACCTGATGGCCAATTCGGATGATCCGACCGACAATGAACTGCTGGCAGAGTCGCTGAGAGCAGAAATTGAAAGACTGCTCGGCACACTGCCGGACAAAGACCAGAAAATCATTGCTGCCTTCTATGGCATAGGAACACCTGAACTGACGCTCGAAGAAATCGGAACCAAGTATCATCTCACCAGGGAAAGAGTACGCCAGATTAAGGAAAAAACGATCAGGCGACTCCGGAACAAAACGACAGATAAACTGCTGAAGTCCTATCTGGGATAAGGAAAGATCCTGCATGACTGATGGGGCAGACAGCACAAAACAAAATAAGACAGAAAAAGAAATGAAAATTACAAAAATTGCATTAGCATCTATTGCATTAGCATGTTTCAGCTCGCTCTCTGCATCAGCCAAGAACGAAGTTAAGACTGCATACATCTTTGGATTTGCCTCGTCGTTTAATGACTCTACAGTCTATTTCACAGACGTTCAGAAGGTTGATTCTGCCTATTTCACCCGCAAGAACAAGTTTCTGGTAAGCCGCGAGAACTATTCATACCAGTTGCGCGACTATCTGGAGCAGAAAGGTGCCGGCAACCGCACGTGTATCGTGATGTTTGACTTCAACCAGAAGAAGGCTGAAAAGAAATGGAACAAGCTCTATGCAAGATACATTCAGAAGCCAAAGGCTAAGAAGGCAAAGAACGGACAGCAGATGAACGATGCGCCTAGCCCTTATCAGGTAAAGACCATCAACTCTACAGATTTTCATTTTTCATCTGTTCAGCCAAACGATGAAGAGGTTGAAGAGGTAAAAGTGAAGAAGGCTAAGAAAGCCAAGAAAGAAAAGCGCAGAAAAGGCGCTAAAACTGAATAAGAATTCAAACGTTCCTTACTTCGCAAAGTAATGAGGAGAACATTAAATTAAGAAGCCATTCCCGTTTTCTGCCGAGAATGGCTTCACTTTTTTTATATCATATCATTTTCTACTTCAGATTCTGCTTGAACCAGTTTGCTATCTGGCGAAGCAGATGGTTACGGGTATTGCCACCCGAAATGCCGTGATTGCGGTTCGTGTACCACAGGGTCTTGAAGTCCTTGTCTGCCTGAACCAACGCCTCAGCATATTCGAAGGTATTCTGCGGATGCACATTGTCATCTGCCAATCCGTGACAGATAAGCAACGCACCATGCTGCTGCTTTACACGCTCGATAGGGTTCACCTTGTAACCCTCTTCGTTCTCCTTAGGAGTGCGCATGTAGCGCTCAGTATAAACCGAATCATAGAAGCGGTAGCAGGTAGGAGGAGCCACAGCCACACCTGCCTTGAACACAGGACGGCCCTCGCTCATACTCATCAGCGTATTGAAGCCACCATAGCTCCAGCCCCAAATGCCGATATTATCCTTGTCTACATAAGGCAGAGAACCCATATAGAGAGCAGTCTCAACCTGATCTTTTGACTCTAAATCGCCCAGACGGAGATAGGTAGACTTCTCAAACTCAGCTCCTCTACCGCCTGTTCCACGACCATCTACGCAGGCAATGATGAATCCTTCCTGAGCAAGATAATAATCGAAAGCACCGCCATTGCCCATACTGCCCGTGCTCCATGAATCGAGCACCTGCTGGTTGCCCGGACCGGAATACTGGAAGAGGATGACAGGATACTTCTTGCTGGCGTCGAAATCTACAGGCTTCACCATCCAGCCGTCCAGTTTCACACCTTCGGAAGTGGTGAAAGAGAAAGTCTCGCGCTTGCCCCAATTATACTTCCGGGTCTTTTCGAGCAGCTGCTTGTTGTCTTCCAATGTCTTGATGAGCTTGCCCTTGTTGCTGCGTACGGTGAAGACATAAGGATGGCTGTAGCTACTCCAGGTATTGACGAAATAGCGGTAATCGCCCGAGAAGTAAGCCGAGTTGGAACCAGCCGCATCGGTAAGGCGCTCCACCTTTCCGTTCTTATGAGCCACGTAAACCTGGCGGTCGTGCGCATTGAGCTTGGCTGCCTGGAAATAAACATCGCCCGTCTTCTCATCCATTCCGTAGATAGAGGTAACATCATAGTTGCCCTTCTCTACCTGGCGCAGGAGCTTGCCGTTCATATCATAGAGATAGAGATGCATGAAGCCGTCGCGGTCGCTAGGCAGCAGGATGTTCTTCTTGCCCACGATGCTGTTTTCAATCACCTCTTCCTTTACAAACTTAGGCACACTCTCCTTGATGAGCATCCTGCTCTTGCCGGTGAAAGGATTGACTGCATAGAGGCGCATGTCGTCCTGATGGCGGTTCATCGTATAGACAATCAGACTGTTGGCGTCTGGCGATGTCTTGATGCGTGGATAATAGCCGTCGGAATCTACAGGCACATCGAGCGCCACGGTCTTGCCGTTCTTCATATCATAGCTCCAGAGGCTCACCTTAGAGTTGTCCTGTCCTGCCTTAGGATATTTATAGGAATACTCTCCCGGATAGTCGTGATACTCGCTACGGGTAGGATGAGAACCTTCGAACATCTGCAGAGAATAAGTCTTTACGTGCGATTCGTCGAAGCGTATCCATCCGATGGCAGTTCCATCCGCATTCCATGCAAAGGCGCGGTTGAAGCTGAATTCCTCTTCGTAAACCCAATCAGGAATACCATTGATTACCTCATTGAACTTACCGTCGCGGGTAATCTGGGTTTCCTTATCTCCATCGGTAACAAAGAGATTGTTATCCTTTACGAAGGCGATGTGGCGTGAATCAGGCGACCAGGTAGCCACCTGCTGGTTAACGCCCTGGGAAAGTTTCTTCAAACTCTTCTTGGCAATATCGTATACGAAATACTCAGCCTTGAACGAGCGGCGGTAGATAGCCTCGCGATGGGTCATGATAAGCAATTTCTTGCCATCAGGACTGATTACATAACCCTCAATCTGTTCGAAGGGAGCCTTGACTGCGTTCACATCGAAGAGGATGCTCATCTGCTTGCCCGTCTTGAACGAATAACTGATAACCTGCTTGCCATCATTGCTGATAGAAGCGTACAAATCGGTGCCATCAATAGGGTTAATACCGGTAACATAAGAGGCAGCAAACTCGCCGGAGGTAATGGCCTTCAGGTCGAGTTTATCTGCAGCTTGCATTGCTGAAACCATCATGACAGTTGCAATAAAAACTGGAAATCTTTTCATGTGTTAATCTTTATGTAATGCTTCAATAGGCGAATAATCTTCGTCCTTGAGCAGCTGTTTTACCGTTACTTTAGGGTTGCGCTTAATATAAGCGTTGATTGTATTCACATACTTGGTCTTGAAAATCTCCTTGCCCATCGCCTTGTTTACAGCCCACATGATCTTGCCCATGTGCAGATCGCGGTCGAGCTGCGGACGGGTGTCGAACTGATCCATCGGATAGATGCTCAGCAGATAGAAGGTAAGGCAATCCGGCACAATGTACTGGCGCGACATGGTGCTGCGCTGCTGAGGAGTATAGAATTTCTTGTAGAGCGGATAGTTTTCGCCCATATATTTATCGAGCGAAATTCCTACAGAGTGCTCTCCTACCACGATGCTCTGGTCTAAAGCACCAATCTGAGCATAGAAACAAGGCTGCTGGAGTTCCGGAATCCAACTGTTCAGACGTTCGAAGGAAGTTTTCAGCTGTTCGTTGATGTCTTCCATATTGGCAAATTCAGCCTCAGCATCGGCGATAAGTGCCTGCAGGGTAGAATCCTGATAGAACATCAGGAACCGGTTGCTGATATTGGCATCGGTAATGGTTCCAAGCTGGAGCATTTTCTCTATCAGCGTACGGGTTTCTATCGGGTAATCGGTATTCATCTGCTGAAGGGCAGAGAAATCACCGGTAGTAAGATATCTGCTTTCCAATCGGTCGTAGCGCTGCACCGACAGGGGCACAGCCTCTCCTTCCTCGTTCGGCTTGAACTTAAACTCGCAGGCCGAACTGAGAAGCACTATTGCTAATATGACTATATAATTAAAAAACCTTTTCACGATAATTCACAAATCTTCGAGTTACGACTGCAAAAATACTAAAAATTATTTAAATTACCAAGCTTTTTTGCTAAAAAATCATACGCATTCGCAAAAAAAATGGGTTTTTCTCTTAAATTTGTTTGCAAAATAGCCAGTAACGAGCAAAAGGTAAGGCTTTTTTGCTCACTACTGGCTATTTGCGCAATTTTTCAGCTTATCGGATGATAAAGGAAACTGCTTATCGGATGATGGCAGAAACTGAAACCTTGACCGGCTCTTCTATCTGCTTCTTCCAGGCTTTCAACCACTCATACCACTCCTTCTCGCCCTTGAAACCATAGGTTTCGTTGGCACTGGTATAAGCAAGCTTATAACTGAGCTGGCTGCCGGTAGGTTTCACCACCTGAGTATAACAATCCTTGTTGGCTGGCTGCTGACTTACCAAGGCTGACTGTGGCACATAAATGCCCAAGCCTACGGTCTCCAGCTTGTGCTTTCCATCGTCCTTGCCTGTTGGCCAGTCGCTGCCGTAACAGCCACGCAAACCCTTGCCATCAGCAAATTCGCTGGAACCCTTTACGTTGATGAGTCCTGTAGCAAACTGATAATCAGAAACATCCTTGTTGAAGAATACATCTACATCAAAATCGCGATGACCGGCATAGATGGTGTAGCGGATAGTGGCATTGACAGGCTGTAAGCCCGGAGCCGGAACCCAACCCTTATCCACGACTTCGACGATGGCACGGAGCGGACCTTCTGAAATGACGCGCTGCTCCTGGTATTTCACGTTGTTGAACAGCACCTGGTCTTTACCGTCCCAGCCACGGAGCGCACCCAGCCCGTAGGTATTGCCTACCCAGAGGCAATCATCGCCCGAACCAGCCTGAATCTGCTCTTCTGAAGGATAGAACTGCGTATCCTGAACCACCAGTCCCTTGTTGATTTTGCCATAAAGGTCGATGGTCTGACGATGGTCGAAATAAACACGCATGGCAATCAGTTCGCTTTCGAAACAGATGCCATGAGAATGGACGTAGTGATAAGGGTCCTTGGTTTTCTTATCAAACGAGATGCTGCGCAGATAAATATCCTGCCTGTTCTTAGCCAGCTTCCTGTTTCTGCTTGGCAGACAGAGTTCGGCAAAGGTACGAGCCGGATACTGTGCCTGCTCGCCCTCACGATAGAGATGCACCTGATAGGTCTTGGTTTCTTTCTTGCCCAAATCGGCAAGGAAACAGAGTTCATCGTTGGTACAATCGCGGTTGATGTCGTCGAGCTGTGAAGGAATCTCCTTGCCGTCAACGGTTACTACAGCGCGCTGAATGTCGCCGATAGCGCCCAACTTGCTGAGATCTACCACCACCGGAGCATCGGTTCTTGCCACCTTGGAAGGATTGGAAACCGACACCTGGAAATTAGCCTGCGCCTGGGCTGACAGAACCATCAGCGAAACCAGCGCCATCATCATTTGTTTTTTCTTCATAGATTTTTATTTTTAAGTTTGTTTATGAATAGTCTACAACTGCGAGAAGAGTTTCTTGCCCTTGGCATAATATTGCCAGATGATAGAGAGATTGTAAACCTGCGGAATCTCCCCCTTCACCCTACTCGCCTGTATCTTTCTGCGATCTTCATCAAATTCATGTTTCCATGCCTTGAAAGCCCGGCGCGCCTTGAAGATTGCCTTAAAGTCGCCCCAGTTGCGTTTCAGCACCAAGGTCTCGAAAGCTGCAAGATAATCCAGAAACCGGCGCACGCGCATTACATGATTTATCTCACTATCACTCAAGTTCTTATAAAGCATGGTTAAATTATTTCTGAAATTCAGATAAGTCTTCATCGGATTGCTTTTCGGCAGAGTTCCACCACCCACATGATAAACCTCACTCTCAGGAATGCAGTAGATTTTTCTGCCCATCAGACGCAAGCGCCAGCAAAGATCTATCTCTTCATTATGAGCAAAGAAACGGCCGTCTAAACCGCCGGCAGTCCAATAATCCTTTGAACGGATCATCATACAGGCACCCGTAGCCCACAAGATTTCCTGCTGGTAATCATACTGCCCGTTATCGCGCTCTACCGTATCGAAGATGCGGCCGCGACAGAACGGATAGCCATATTTGTCGAGGAATCCGCCGCAAGCACCAGCATACTCAAAGCTGTCCTTATCGTATTCGGCAAGCAGCTTAGGCTGACAGGCAGCCACCTGCTGATGCGAATCCATAAACTCAATGAGCGGTGTAAGCCAATGATGCGAAACCTCCACATCGCTATTCAGGAGCACGTAATACTCTGCATCTATCTGCTTCAAGGCACGGTTATAGCCTTCAGCAAAGCCGAAATTCTGCTCCAGCACAATGGTCTTCACCTGAGGAAACTGAGTCTCCAGAAGGTGCATCGAACCATCAGAAGAAGAATTGTCTGCCACCCAGATTTCAGCATCCTGACGGGAATATTCGATGACATTCGGAAGATACTTTGCCAGCATCTTCTGACCATTCCAGTTTAATATAACGATTGCTACTTTTGCCATATTTATTGTAAACTCTTTAATCTGTTATTCAGGAGATTGGTAAACTCATAGTTCTTGAGTCCCCATTTGGGAGCAATCAGCAGTTCTTTGGGCGACTGACTGACGAAGCGCTCCAGCACCAAATCCTTTCTGAGCAGACGGATGTATTTCACGATGACATCAATATACTCCTCAACCGTGTAAACATGGAAGGGGTGCTCAGCATATTCCTGTGCCAGCCGGGTGCCCCTGATAATCTGCATCTGATGAATCTTGAGAATATCAAGCGGCAAGGAAGAGATGAGAGGAGCCTGGCGCAAACTTTCTTCCGCATCTTCTCCCGGCAAACCGATAATGATGTGGCCGCCCGTAAGGATTCCCCTGGCATGAGTACGCTCTACGGCACTACGGCAACAGGCAAAATCATGTCCACGGTTGATGCGTTTCAAGGTTTCATCATTGGCACTCTCAATGCCGTATTCCACCAGCACGAAGGTTCGGCGGTTCAGTTCTTCCAGATAATCGAGCAATTCATCGCTCACACAATCCGGACGGGTTCCGATAACGATTCCCACCACATCTTCCACCTCAAGAGCCTCTTCATACATCTGCCTCAGTTGCTCCACCCTGGCGTATGTATTGGTATAAGCCTGGAAATAAGCCAGATATTTCATATCAGGATACTTCCTGCTGAAGAAAGCCTTTCCCTCCTCCAGCTGTTCAGTAATCGACTTTTTCCGGTCGCAATAGCTCGGATTGAAGGTGCGGTTGTCGCAATACGTACATCCGCCACTCGAAATCCTCCCATCTCTGTTAGGACAGGAGAATCCCGCGTCTATCGAAATCTTCTGAACACGGAAATCAGGAAACTGCTTCCGGATCCATGTTCCAAAATCGTTGTAATACATTGGACTTTGAACTTTATGATTAGCCCTATTTACTATAAACTATTAACTATCAACTAAAGAAGCTCTGCCTTCAGCGCCGTCTTATCGTGATTGAAATCACCCAGGCGAACCTTGATAAGCTGGTTGTCGTATTCTTCCTTGGCGAGAGCCGGTGAAAGTTCTACGCGGATATAGTTCTTGGTGAAGCCATGCATTGCCTTGCCTCTTGGCGCCTTTTCGAAGAGAACCTCAGCCTCAGTACCGATGTATTGGGCATAGAATTCCTGCGTCTTCTGATCGCTCAACTCCAACAGTCGCTTGGAGCGTTTCTTCTTCTCCTTCTCGTCAACCACATACGGAATCTTCAAGGCAGCCGTGCCCGGACGCTCAGAATAAGGGAAGACGTGAAGCTGGGTAACAGGCAGACTCTTCAGGAACTCATAGCATTCTTCAAAACACTCCGGAGTTTCGCCGCGACAGCCCACCATCACATCGACACCGATAAACGCATCAGGCATCTTCTCCTTGATAAGATTCACCTTGTGAGCAAAGAGCGCCTTGTCGTAACGGCGGTGCATCAGCTTGAGCACCTCATCGCTTCCGCTCTGCAGAGGAATGTGGAAATGAGGCATAAAGGCACGGCTCTGGGCACAATACTCTATGAGATCATCATCGCAGAGATCAGGCTCCAGACTCGAGATGCGGTAACGCTTGATTCCTTCTACCTGATCCATCGCCTTGACAAGGTCGATGAATCGCTCGTGGGTAGTCTGACCGAAATCACCGATATTCACACCGGTAATGACGATTTCCTTACCGCCTTCAGCAGCCGCCTGCTCACATTGAGCCACAAGCGACTGGATGCTCGGGTTGCGCGAATTGCCACGGGCGAAAGGAATGGTGCAATAGGTGCAATAATAATTGCAACCGTCCTGCACCTTCAGGAAATAACGGGTACGGTTGCCACGCGAGCAAGAAGGCTGGAAGGTCTTGATTTCCTTCGTCTTCACGCTATAATGCTGATGAAGAGCCGCAGCATCGCTGTTCTGCGCCCATGCATCGCTGAGATATTGAATCAAGTTCGCCTTTTCGTTAGCACCCAACACGAGGTCTACACCCTCTATCTTGCTAACATTCTCTGATTCGAGCTGCGCATAACAGCCCGTCACGATAACGAATGCGCCCGGATTGTTTCTCACCATCCGGTGGATAGCCTGACGGCATTTATGATCGGCAACTTCTGTTACCGAGCAGGTGTTAATCAGACAAATATCAGCTTTCTCCCCCTTTTTAGCAGTAATGACGCCCATATCTTCGAGCATTTTGCCAAAAGTGGAAGTTTCAGAGAAGTTGAGTTTGCAGCCTAACGTATAGTAAGCTGCCTTTTTACCTTGGAAGGCACTTGAATCTATCATAAATTATCTTTTCTAAAATTCTAAAAGGTAACCTAAAAAAAATGAAACATAGTCTCTATAAAACGAAAAAGCCGCTAGACCGAAGTCCAGCGGTTGTTTCTCTCATTTTTTCGTTCGCAAGTAATTTCAAATTACTTAGCAGAATCAGCAGCAGCTGTATCAGCAGCAGCAGTGTCAGCAGCAGTTGTATCTACCTGAGCTGTGTCAGAATCAGCAGAAGCTGTGTTCTGAGCTGTTTTGTTACCACATGATGCGAAAGAGATAGCTGCGATAGCTACGAACATAAAAACTAATTTCTTCATTTTCTTTGCTTTTTTAAAATCTGTAAAACAATCATTTGTTCTTTTGAACGATGCAAAGGTAAGCATTTTTTTGATACGTTGTTCTTTTTTTTGCGATTTTTTTTTAGGTGATTTTGTAACAAAATTACAAATCGCTATAAATCAGCTACTTACAAAGTGCTAACAAAGGTTAAAGTTTTTGGTGTGCTCGGAAACAGCCTAATTTTAACACTTTTCGGTGTTTTTTAGCGTAACAAGGGTGCGCGCCAACACCTCTTCAGAGCAGCACTATATACATATAATAAGGTACGCGCGCGAGGGAAAGAACAGAAGATTTTCCCAAGAAATCGTCCCCAAAAACTTTGATTGCCGAGAATTTTTTTGTAACTTTGCACTCAAAACAAAGAAACAAACAGACAGAAAATGATACAGCTAAAAGAAAATCAGGGCATTCCCCGCAGCATTCTCCTAATGATGGCTATCGTCGCAGGACTCACCGTAGCCAACTGCTACTACAATCAGCCGCTTCTCGAACTCATCCGCCACGACCTGGATATTACCGAGCAGAAGGCTAACCTCATCACCGTCATTACCCAGATAGGTTATGCGCTGGGCTTATTCTTCCTCATCCCTTTGGGCGACATGCTTTCGCGCAAGAAACTCATCCTTGTCAATATGACCATTGCTGCATTGATGGCAATCGTGATGGCTGCAGCGCAAAACGTTTGGATGCTCTGGGGAGCTTCACTGCTGATTGGCGCCTGTTCGGTGATTCCGCAGTTCTTCATTCCGATAGCCGGACAGTTTTCGGAACCCAAGAACAAGAGCAGGAATATGGGCATTGTACTCTCCGGACTGCTGACGGGCATTCTTGCCTCACGAGTAATCAGCGGTTACATCGGCGAATGGCTGGGATGGCGGGAGATGTTTATCATAGCTGCTTTCGTGATGGTGTTTTGCATGGGAATCATGCTGCTGATGATGCCTGAAATGAAGCGCAACTATGTAGGAACCTACAGAGGACTGATGACCACGATAGCAGAAATTTTCTTTTTCCATCCTTCTATCCGCATCTATTCCACCCGTGCAGCCTTCGGGTTCGGCAGTATGATGGCAATATGGTCTTGTCTGGCGTTCCATCTGGCGCAGCCACCTTTCAGCGCAGGAAGTGATATGGTAGGAATGCTCGGACTTTGCGGAATCATGGGAGCCGTTGCTGCCAGTGGTGTTGGAAAACTGATTCCTAGGTTTGGCATTCGAAAATTCAATCTGTTCGGAGCAGGAATGCAGATCATCGCTTGGGCAATTGCCTTGCTTTTCGGCGACACTTACGCCGGACTCATCGCAGCCATCATCCTGGTTGACATCGGTCTGCAATGTCAGCAGCTCAGCAATCAGAGTGGTTGTCTGCAGGAGATTCCGCAGGCTTCCAACCGCGCCAACACCATCTTCATGACCAGCTATTTCATCGGTGGTTCGCTAGGTACTTTCTGCGCCGGTTACGTCTGGACACAAGCCGACTGGCTCGGTGTCTGCATCGTAGGAATCGCCTTCGCCATGATTTCTCTGCTTATCACGCTAAACTGCAAGAAATAAACATATAAAAAGAAAAGAGATTATATTCCCGACTTACAGGAACGTAATCTCTTTTCTTATTTTGATAGAGACTGAAGCTGGCATTTCTGCCGAAGCTTCAACTACATCTTTTCATCTCCGTACATTTCCGTCCACCAGGAAGCATCATCCTGAAGCCACTTGGCAAACCAGGCAAAGATGGTGTTCTGCCATTTCAGTCGCTTCTCGTAGTCGATGATGTGATGATCCTGACCATCTACCAATACCATCGCCGTAGGACGGCCAAGGAGTTTCAGCGCAGTATAGAGCTGGATACTCTCTCCCACAGGCACATTATTATCAGCCGTGCCGTGAACAAACAGCAGCGGAGTATGAATCTTGTCGGCATTATAGAGCGGACTCTGATCTACAAAGAGATGCTTGTTGGTCCAAGGATATTCGTTCGCCATAGAAACTTCGCTGTAGCTGTAGCCCCAATAGCCCTCACCCCAATAGCTGGTGTGGTCGCTGATGCCTGCATGCGAGATGGCAGCAGCAAAGAGGTCGGTCTTGGTCTGAAGATACTGGGTCATGAATCCGCCGTAGCTGGCGCCGATGCAGCCAATCTTCTTGCGGTTTACGAAAGCATGCTCATCGCAGAAAGCCTGGGTGCTGGAGATGATGTCTTCAGCCACTCCCTCGCCTGCCGTATCTACATGGCGGGCAGAGAATTTCTGACCGAATCCGGTGGCTCCACTAGGATTCACAACCAGCACTACATAGCCCATCGCTGCATAAACATGATGAGGATAACGGCTCTGAAACATGCGGCTCGTAGGACTGCATCCGCCATAATAGTTCACTATCATCGGATACTTCTTCGATGCATCAAAATGAGGTGGCAGATAGTAACGGCAGCAAAGGGTGTCGCCTCTTGAATTGACAAAATTCCAAGCCTTGCATTCGCCCAATTCAACATCCTTCAACTCGCGCGCACTCAAATCGTCAACCAATTGCGATTTCAGCGCCTTCGTATTCATCTTATAGAGTCGGTCGGCATTGGATGCACTCTGACCAGAGAAAGCCATTTCTGCTGCCGAAGATGCAAGCGAGAAACTCTTGATGTACTCTTCAGGAGTCTTGAGAAGCGTAAACTTGCCCGATTTCGGATTGAGCTGGAAGAGGTGCACGCAGTCTTTATCTTCGGCTGTAAAATAGATGTTTCCATCGACCTTGCTCCATTCCGTGCTCAGCACATTCGGATTGAAATCCCTGGTCAGCGGACGAACCTTCTTATCCGACAAGGTCATCAGATAGAGCTGGGTGTCGATCATGCTAGGTGTCTGTCCTTCTTCCACATTCTTTCCAATGCCGTTGAAAGCTTCCGGCGAAGCACTCACGAGAATGCTCTTGCCATCTGGCGAGAACTGGGCGCTGTTCAGAAATTCACCCTTTTCTATCAGGGTTTCTACCTTTGGCGCAGTGGCTGCAGATGCATTCATGTTGCCTAAATCCAGGCGGTAGAATGATGTCAGGGTTGTAGGACGCTTGGTGAGTCGCTCCTCTCCCTTGCCTATCAGCAGATAACGCGAATCGGCAGAAATATCCATCAGGTAGATGTTGTGGTAACCGAAGGTAAGCGGCTGGAGAATGCCCGATGCAAGATCATATTTGGCGAGATTGCTGCGCTCGCGCCAACCAGGCTGTCTGTCTTCCGGTTCTTTTACATCATAAACTTGCGGATCCTTTTTTCTGCCTTCAGTAGTGAGCGTATAGATGAGCGTTTTTTCATCAGGTGTAAACTGGAACCAGCCTTCAGGAAGATGGCTTGCCAGCACTTCGCGCTCCATCGTCAGCGGATTGATGGTGATGAGCTGCAATGTGCCATCCTGCTTTTCTTCTCCGGCAATACTGCTGTCGCTCGCCTTCTGCGTGAAATACAGTTTATTGCTTGAAGGCATCCATATTACGTTCTCCTCAAATGTAGCCATCAGTCTGTTAGTCTGAGAGTTGCGCAATTCGCTAATGCTATGGTTATTACCTTTTCTATCTACCCAGGTTTTCCGAACAACGATAAACTTTCCGTTTGGTGAGATAGAAACACTCGGATAGTTGGGCGCACAAATCACATCATAGATGTTATAGGCGCGCTTGGCTGCCGCATCGCCTACAGAAAGCGGAGCGCCGTTGGCTGCGGTTACGGTCAACTTGATAGATTTCTTATCAGAAGATGCATTCTTCCGGGTAAGATATTTGATGACAACCGTATGCTGCGAAGGAGTCAGGATGGTTTCAGCCTTATCGCCATTTACTGCTACCTGTTCGCCGTCTACGAACAGACGGTATTGCTCCAATCCTTCTATCGCGATGGTTGCTTTGGTGCGCTGGGTGTTAGAAACGCAGAAAGAAGCCAGATGGAGCGCATCCTGCTTGTCGGCAAGGAGTTGGGCTGCACTCACCTCCTTACCCTTATTTAATAAGGTGAAAGACAGCGGCGAATCGAGCAACTGCTTAAGGTCGAACGCTTCACCCTTGATGTTCACACTGTCAGCCATCCAAGGCTGTGCTACGGCATAGGGGCCTGCATATTTCAGCGTTTTCACCTCTATAGTTTCGGCACTGGCAGAGATTGAAGCCATCAGGGCAGCTGCCAGCAGTCCACTTTTTGTTGTTTTCAGAATCAGTTTATTCATAAATATCCTTATTTTTGTTTTTGGTGCGAAATTACAAATAAAATTCGAGATAAACGAATATTTCTGTTACAATTTGCTCTTTTTGCTGCATTTTTGCCATACAATTGTTATCTTTAAGTTAAACGGATGAGCCAGTAGGTTATTGTTGGGTTGAACCCCTCTCCAACGAGTTGCAATGCATAAAAAGCATTCGCAACTCGTTTTTTTTTATGCGATTTATTGTCTATTTGATTTCTTTTTTGTACTTTTGCACGCAAAATATCACATAAAATAACAGAATGATGAAGAAACAGACTCAAGCTATTCATTTGGAATATGAGCGCCGCGATGCATACGACTCGCTGAGCGTGCCAGTATATAACACCCTTGCCTACGAATTCGACAATGCTGCCGTCATGGCAGAAGCATTCACCGACAAGATCAAGGCTCCAGATTATTCGCGCGTAGAGAACCCTACGGTAACCAACCTGGAGCGTCGCGTGGCAGCCCTCACCGATGCTGCCCACGCCACCGCCTTCAATTCAGGAATGGCGGCAATCAGCAACACCCTCATGGCGCTGGCAGCACAAGGCAAAAATATTGTTACATCCAAGCATCTCTTCGGCAATACTTATGCCCTGCTCGTAGCCACTCTGCGCCGTTTTGGCGTAAAGGTGCGCTTGCGCGATTTGACCAATATCGAAGCCGTACGCGAAGCCATTGATGATGACACCTGCTGCGTCTTCCTCGAAATCCTGACCAACCCACAGCTGGAGGTTGCCGATCTGAAAGCCATTTCGGAAGTGGCTCACGAAAAGAATGTTCCGCTGGTAGTGGATTCTACCGTGATTCCTTTCACACAGTTCTCGGCTAAGAGTCTGGGAGTAGATATTGAGGTGGTTTCCAGCTCTAAATATGTAAGCGGCGGTGCTACTTCGCTCGGCGGTCTGGTTATCGACTACGGTACTCCTTACAATGGCGATTTCGCCAAACGTCTCTATGGAGAAATGCTCTTCAATTTCGGAGCCTATATGACCCCACAGGTAGCTTATATGCAAACCATCGGACTTGAAACGCTCGATGCTCGCTATCGTGTGCAGAGCAGCAATGCCCTGGAGCTTGCCAAGAAGCTGCGCTCTCTGCCTCAGATAAAATATGTAAACTATGTTGGTCTGGAGGATAATCCTTATCACGAGTTGGCGCAGCGCCAGTTTGGAAAAACTGCGGGAGCCATGATCTGCATCGACCTGGAGAGCAAGGAAGCATGCTTCAGTTTTCTGAACAATCTGAAGCTCATCCATCGCGCCACCAACCTCTTCGACAACCGTTCGCTCGCCATTCATCCGGCAAGCACCATCTTCGGAGCATTCTCCGAGAGCATGCGCAAGTCGATGGACGTGAAAGACACCACAATCCGATTGAGCATCGGCTTGGAAGATGTGGATGATCTCTTCGAAGACATCAAGCAGGCGGTTGATAGTTTATAATTGATAGTTTATAGTTAATAGGCTCAAAGTAAAATGTACAATTTCGATAAAGTCATAGACCGTTCGGGCAGCGACGACCTGAAGCATGGCGCCCTGTTGCCTCGTTGGGGGCGAGATGATTTGCTGCCACTCTGGGTAGCTGATATGGATTTCGAGACCCCATCTTTCATTACAGATGCCCTCAAGGCACGTCTGGAACACTCTCTTTTCGGCTACACGATGGAACCGGAAGATTACCTTCCTAGCATCATCGACTGGGTTCGCGACCACCACCAATGGGATGTGAAGCGAGAGTGGATAAGATTCATTCCTGGTATTGTTAAAGGCATCGGACTCGTGGTGAATGTCTTCACCCAGCCTGACGAAAAAGTCATCATCCAGCCACCCGTTTATCACCCATTCCGCCTCACCCCAGAGGGTAATGGCAGAGAGGTGGTCTTCAATCCGCTGAAGATGAGGGAAGACGGATATTACGAGATGGACTTCGAAAATCTCGAGAAGGTTTGCGATGAGAAATGCAAGATTCTCATTCTCTGCAATCCTCATAATCCGGGCGGAATTACCTGGAGCAAGGAAACCCTGCAGCAGCTTGCCGACTTCTGCTATGAGCACCATCTGCTCGTTATCAGCGATGAGATTCATGCGGATATGGCGCTCTTCGGACACAAGCACATCCCGTTTGCTTCGGTTTCAGACAAGGCACGCAACATCAGCATCACCTTCCAGGCTCCTTCCAAAACCTTTAATATTGCAGGAATCGTGAGCAGCTACGCCATTATTCCAAACGAAGATATTCGGAATAAGTTTTATAAATGGTTAAGCGCAAATGAGTTGGATGAACCAACCCTCTTTGCTCCTATCGCTACCATCGCTGCCTTCCGAAAGGGAGAAGAATGGCGCAAGGCGATGCTTGCCTATATAGAGGAAAACATCCGATTCGTAGAGGATTACTGCCGCGAGCATATTCCGGGCATTCGTCCGTTGCGTCCACAGGCTTCCTTCCTCGTATGGCTCAACTGCCGTGATCTGCATCTTTCTCACGATGCACTTCTCGACCTATTCATCGACAAGGCGCATCTGGCATTGAATGATGGAGAGATGTTCGGTCCTGGCGGAGAAGGATTCATGCGATTGAATGTAGCTGCACCAAGAAGTGTTATCAAACAGGCTTTGCAGCAGCTGGAAGAGGCTGTGAGTCAACTCTAGATAATAAAAAAAATAGCCGTAACTACTGCAAATATAGTTACGGCTATTATTATAATATGGTGGAAGAATGCTTTATTCCCCCTCCATCAAATCATGGACCAGTTTGATTTCGTAATATTCAATACCTGCTCCCAAAGCTTCCTTTATTTCGCCAAAATGCTCCAATTCAGGATGAGCCTTCATGAAATCACGGATTTTCTTTTCATGGGCACTTGAAATCAGCGCCCGCAGTCCAATCTTTCCTTCTTTCACATACGAAGCAAGATGACCTGCAATCGTATCCTTGACTAACCCCCGCTCTGCAGCTATCTGCTCCAGCGTCATTCCCTGCTTATAAAGGTTATAACTGATTTCCCTTGTAGGGGTTTTCGGCACCTTCGGTTCATTCGGTTTCTTCTGTCTCCTTGACTTTCTGCCCGAACCGCTATCTGATGAGGCATCTGCATCCAACAGCAAGAACTGCGCCTTCTTTTTCAGATAATCTGTTACCGTGAATTCGGCACTACATTCATACTTCAAAAGCCGTTCTTTTAATTTTACATCCTCTGAGAATACAGAGAAGCGGTCTTCAAACTGTTTCCTAGCCACCTTGTTGTCTGTATCAAGATTCGACTTTCTGATTAAATCACTCAGAATGCCGATTTTGTCAAGAAAATACATAGCTCCCTTATGAATACGGTCTTGCAGCTCAGCCTGTCTCACATCAGGATTTCGGGCAAGCATACCCGTATACTGCACACGGAATTTATCTGATACGGCTATCAGACTCTTCAACACCACCTGCAACTTCTGATACTCGCTTACCACACGCGGATATTTACCATTAAAAAACTCAACCAGGCAGCGCATCAGATGCTCATAGCTTGCCCTGAGTGAATAGAAATCGAAGAGTTCGCTGATGCAATAAATGATGTACTGCTGCTCCAGATAACTAATCTGCGCCTGGGTAGGAGCTGCAAGCTGACTGGTGAACGAATCCACCGTCTGGCTGCTGATAATGGCTCCGCGAGAAAGAGGCTGACTGAGCACCATGCCTTCCAAAGTCTTGCAGCGGCTCAGAGCCACGTAGGTCTGACCATGTGTAAAAGAATGAGAAGCATCGATGATGGCATGTTCGAAAGTTAGGCCCTGACTCTTGTGGATGGTTATCGCCCACGCCAGCCGCAGAGGATACTGCATGAATTTTCCTTCCACCGTCTCCTCTATCTCCTTGGTTTTCTCGTTCAGCGTATATTTCGCATTAGTCCACTCCATTTTCTCCAGATCAAACTCCTCGTCCGAATCCTTGCTGCGAACGATAATCTTGCTGCCGTCTTCATCGGTCCTAACCCCTATCACCTCGCCTATCATACCATTATAGAAGCGGTGCTGCGGGTCGTTCTTGATGAACATCACCTGTGCGCCAGACTTCAATGTGAGCTTAAAATCGGCTGGATAAGATGTTTCCGGGAAGTCTCCTTCTATATCTGCTGTAAAAGAAAATGACTGCGAAGGCAAGGCGGCAAGCTGCTGTTCGTTGATATACTGGGCTGGCGCATTATGGGTGGTAAGCCGGATATAATTGCTCTCCTTCGGTGGTACAAAATTTGGAATATAGCGCTGGTTCAGAGCCTGCAATGTTTCTTCCGAAGCCTTGTTTTCCCTAATCTGGTTGAGCAGCGAGATAAACTGTTCATCCTGCTGCCTGTACACCTTTTTAAGTTCGATAGTGAGATAACCTACCTGCTTCAGAGCGTTGCTGCTGAAGAAGAAAGGCGTATCGTAATGCTGCCCCAGAAGATGCTCTTCCTGAGGCGTAACAACGGGTGCGAGCTGCTGCAAATCGCCTATCATCAAGAGTTGCACGCCTCCGAAAGGCAGATCATGACGCTTGCGATACTGGCGAAGCACGGAGTCAATAGCATCGAGCAGATCGCTGCGCACCATACTGATTTCGTCGATAACGAGCAGGTCGATACTGCGGATGATATTGCGCTTGAGTTTGCTAAACTGATAGCGTTTCTGTTCGCCGCTGCCAAAGGTCGTGCCCGGAATATAAGGCGAGAAGGGAAGCTGGAAGAACGAATGGATGGTCATTCCTCCGGCGTTGATGGCTGCAATGCCCGTAGGAGCCAGCACAATCATTCGTTTGGGCGACAGTTCTTTCAATCGCTTGAGGAAGGTCGTCTTACCTGTGCCCGCCTTTCCGGTAAGGAAGAGGTTGGCACTTGTCTTTTCTATGATATTCCATGCCAGGATGGATTCTTCGTTCATTTCCATACAGCTTCGTTTTTAAATCAGACCTAGATTTTTTCTTATCAGAACTAGATTTCTTCCGTGATTTCGCTCATTTCCTTACGCTTCTTCTCAGCGTGCGGACAGTCTTCGGCAATATGACCTACAGGGATGATTACCACCGCCTCATAGCCCTCGCGAGCAAAGAGCTGCTGCATCTTCGCCGTATCGTAATTGCAAACCCAGCAGCTGCCCAGCCCCTTTCGGTTGCAGCCAGACAGAGGTGCTCTGCCGCTATCGCCACATCAATATCGCCATGCGGCTTCTCGTCATATCGGCGCACCCAGTTCTCATTCACGTTTCTCATACCTATAATATATATAGGAGCCGTCTTGAACCACTCGCGGTCGTAGCATTCCTGCAGCTTCTTCTTCGCCTCTTCCGAGCGCACGATGAGCCAGCGCCAAGGCTGACGGTTCACAGCCGATGGTGCCAGGCGCACACACTCCATGATATAGTCCAAATCCTCCTGGCTCACCGCCTCCGAGGTAAACTTGCGAGCCGAAAAACGCTCCTGGCTCAATGCCAACATGTTATTCTTATCATTCATATCGTTCAGTTTTATGATATTTCAATACTAGCTTATGACCACAAAGGTAAGAATAAATCATGAAACGACAAAAAAACTTGGATGAAAAACTATCGTTTTCGGATTATTTTTTGTATTTTTGCACATCGTACCAGGATTTCTGGTGATAACAAGAGGTGATAATTATAAAATATGATAGGACTGGCAGACTGCAACAACTTCTACTGTTCGTGCGAGCGAGTGTTTCGCCCCGACCTGATAGGAAAGCCCGTGGTTGTATTGAGCAACAACGACGGGTGCGTCATCGCACGCTCTGAAGAAGCCAAGGCTTTGGGCTATAAGATGGGCGACCCGTTCTATCAGGTTAAGGAAAAACTGGAGGCTGAAGGCGTGGCCATCTTCTCCAGCAACTATACACTCTACGGTTCGCTCTCCAACCGCGTGATGTCGATGCTATCCCATTATTCCCCACGCATCGACCAATACTCTATCGATGAGAGTTTCTTCGAGGCAGACGAATCAATGGCGAAAGTTTTCTTTCGGGAGCATGCGGAAGACCATCCTACTTTGTTCAATAAAATGACAATAGACGAGCTATCAGAAAAGCCCGATAGCCTGCTCCATCGCTATGGCTCCAAAATATCGGCAGATGTACTTCGGGCTGTTGGAATCCCGATATCCGTAGGCATTGCAGAAACGAAGACATTGGCGAAAATCGGCTCTAAATTCGCCAAGAAATACAAGGGCTTCCAAGGCTGCTGCCTCATCGACACGGATGAACGGAGACACAAGGCGCTGTCTCTCTTCCCCGTAGAAGATGTATGGGGAATAGGCAGACAGATAGCCCGAAAGCTCGATTATATGGGCATCAGAACCGCCGCTCAGTTTGCCGACAAGAAAGAAAGTTGGGTCCGCAGCCATTTCAATATCACCACCCTAAGAACATGGAAAGAACTGAATGGCGAAAGCTGCATCAGCATCGAGGAATTGCCGCAGAAGAAGAGCATCTGCACCAGCAGAAGTTTTGCCAACGAGGGCATTACCGACAAAAATGTGATAGAAGAAGCCGTGGCTAATTTCGCTGTACGTTGTACAGAAAAATTAAGGAGACAAGGTAGCGTATGTCAGGGCATCACAGTGTTCGCATGGACTTCCCGTTTTAACGAGCATGTGCCTGAATACACCATCCACGATTCCCTCACCCTGCCCATCGCCACCAATGCGCAGGAAGAAATAGTAGCTGCTGCCCTCAGCATTCTCCGGGCTAAATACCCGAAACCGATGGCTGACAGCAGGTCCGATCGCTCCGACATGTCGTTTCACTTCAAGAAAGCTGGCGTTATCCTGTGGCAAATCTCACCCGACCATCCTCGCCAGCAAGACCTCTTCGACCCCATCGACCGAAGCAAGCAAAAAAAGCTGATGGAGGCTATCGACGCCATCAACCGGAAGAATGGTTATGGCACCATACGCCAGGCCATACAAGGCACAGACTGCCGATTCGACCTGAAACGCGAGTACATGTCGAAGCAGTTTACCACGAACATCCATGATATTCTGAAAGTAAAAACAAAATGAATAAGAATAACGATAACAAGATAAAACTGACATTTCACCCTGCGGAATTCGGAGCCAAGATGCCTATTCCGCTGGCAGAGCAAAGCGTAAAAGCAGGCTTCCCTTCGCCGGCACAAGACTATATGGAGGGAGAAATAGACCTCAACGATATTCTGGTTCGCCATCGTGAGGCTACTTTCTATGTACGTGTTTCAGGCGACAGCATGCAGGATGCAGGCATTCTCGACGGTGACCTAGCCATCGTAGATAGACAGATTGAACCCTCCAACGGCAACTTCGTCATCGCCTTCGTGGATGGCGAATTCACCATCAAGCAATTCAAGATGGATGAGAGCGGCACCTTCGGCTGGCTCATCCCATGGAACAAAAACTTCTCCCCAATCCGGGTAGATGAGACCAACCGATTCATGATTTGGGGCGTAGTTACCTATGTGATTCATCAAATTGCAGAATAATTCATCTTTTTCTACTCCTCTTCCTTTGCCACCTCATAAAAAAGTTGTACCTTTGCAGTCGAATTTTCAGCAAGAACCAGGCTACAGGCCTTATAAAAATAGAATTTTCAGCAAAAATATATGTATTTAGTAATTCCAAACAAACAGCAGTAGTTATGAGCATTAATATCAAGAGAAATCAGTTGAAGAGAGTCGTGATTGTAGGTGGCGGACTCGGTGGTCTTCGCTTGGCAGAAGACCTCAGCAAGGCAAACCTTCAGGTAGTGTTAATCGACAAGAACAACTTCCATCAGTTTCCTCCGCTTATCTATCAGATAGCCTCGGCAGGTATTGATCCAAGTTCCATCTCCTTCCCATTCCGCCAGATTTTCCGTAAGCGCAAGAACTTCTACTTCCGCATGGCAGAAGCGAGAGCCGTGTTCCCAGACAAGAAGATTCTGCAGACTTCCATCGGTAAGATTGAGTACGATTACTTGGTGTTCGCAGCAGGAACCACCACCAATTTCTATGGCAATGCCAACATCGAGAAGTGGGCTATTCCGATGAAGACCGTTTCAGAGGCAATGGGATTGCGCAACGCCGTACTGAGTAACCTGGAACGTGCATTGACCTGTGCCACAGAAGAGGAGCGACAGGAACTCCTGAACGTGGTCATTGTGGGCGGTGGTGCCACAGGTGTGGAGATAGCCGGAGCCCTCTCTGAAATGAAGCACTACGTGATTCCTTACGATTATCCGGATATGGACTCCTCTCTGATGCACATCTATCTCCTGGAAGCGGGCGACAGACTGCTCGCCGGAATGTCAAAGGACTCTTCTAAGAAAGCATACGAATTCCTTACCAGCATGGGTGTGGATGTGCAGTTTGGCAAGATGGTAACCGACTACAAGGACCACAAGGTTCTGATGAAGGATGGTCAGGAGATTCCTACCCGCACCTTCCTCTGGGTATCCGGTGTAAAGGCACAGCCTATCACGGGTATTGATGGCGACCATCTGGGTCGTGGTTTCCGAATCGTAGTAAATGAATTCAACCGCATCCTAGGCATGGACGGTCTCTTCGCCATCGGCGACCAGTGTATCCAGACCACAGACCCAGCTTATCCTGGCGGTCATCCACAGTTGGCACAGGTAGCCATTCAGCAGGCAGCACTCCTGGCTAAGAATATCCAGAAGATTGCCGAGGGAGCCACTGATTCCCAGCTCAAGCCATTCCGCTACAAGAACCTGGGTTCTATGGCTACCATCGGAAGACACAAGGCTGTAGTAGAGCTTGGCAAGTTCCACAGTCAGGGTTTCTTTGCTTGGGTATTGTGGCTGGTAGTTCACCTCCGCTCTATCCTTGGCGTAAAAAACAAGGTAATGGTATTGCTCAACTGGCTCTGGAAGTACGTAAGCTATAACGATTCCATCCGAATGATTACCTACGCCACCAAGCCTAAAGAAGTGCGCGACCGTTTGAAACGTGAACAGACCACTCACCTCGGCACCGACTTGCTGGAGAATGAAGAAGAGGAAGAGGAAGCTTAAGATAAGGCGATAGATTAAGCTTAAATGCTTAAAATAAATAGAAAACGGGTGTATCATTCAATAATATAGATGATACACCCGTTTCTTTTATTACTGTTTTCTGAAACAGCTTCTTTTATATTGTTTTCTGAAACAGCTTCTTTTATGCAGATTCCAGAAGTCGATACCTTTATTAAGTAGATTCCCTTATCACAGTTTCACCTCTCAATGCTATTTCCTCTATCCTTCTATAACCATCGGCAATATGCTCCAGCAGCAGTCGGCAACTTTCCTGCGCCATTTTCTCAATAGGCTGCTCCACTACCGTCAACTGAGGATGAACCAAGGTAGCCAAGGCTGTGCCCGACATGCAGCAAAGTGCCACATCCTCCGGAATGCTCAAGCCACGCTTCTGGATAGCACTCTTGGCTCCCAACACAGCAGTCTCCGTAAAGCCAAAGACCGCATCAAAAGGAACATCCTTCTCCAGGAAACGCTCCATCACCCAACTACCCTCTTCAGCCGACAAGGCTGGCGACAAGACATCCTGCGCCTGATACTCTATATGAAACTTTTCCAGCGCATCCCTATAGCCCCTCAATCGTTCATAGCTGTTTCGGATATAAGCAGGTCCCGGGATATGAATAATATGCTTATACCCCTTGCGCAACAAAGCCTCCACCATGAAAAACGACATGATGTAATCGTCCATGTGCACCTGTGAAGCCTTTACCTTCTCCACCGTTCTATCGAAAAACACAATGGGAATGCCCCTTTCTATCACCTTATTATATAGGTCCACATTATGCTCCTTATCGCATGCACTCATCAGGATGCCATCCACACGCAGCTGCTCCATCATCAGAATGTTCTCTCTCTCCTGCTCAGGATTCTCGTTAGAGATGGCAATCATTACCTTATACCCCTGCTTGCGCAAGATGGCTTGAGCATCATTGATAAAGGTCATATAGAACGTTGTTACGATTTCGGGAATGATGATGCCGATGTTATGAGTACTCTGCTGGCGAAAGTTCACTGCCAGTTCGTTGCGATGATAGCCCATCCGCTCGGCAGTTGCCAATATCTTCTGCAAGGTTTCCGCCTTCACATTACCCGTATCTCCCGAAAGAGCACGCGAAACGGTGGACTTGGAAATCCCCAGTTCACTTGCAATATCCATGATGGTTACATATTTTGCCATATCTCTTTTTCTTTCTTGTTAAATGTGCCCGCAAAGATACTTATTTTCTATGAAAGCAACAACAAAAAACTGAGAAATCTTTTTGGGAACGGTTGCGGAAAATGGGAACGGTTGCGGGAACGGTTGCGAAAAAAGAATCGTTTTTTTTCTTGTTTCTTCTGCAAAATCGTTCTATCTTTGCAGCGTGAAAAGGAAAAACGATTTCTCAAATCGCTCTATTCCTACACAAAACAAAGAATAAACAACATTAAGTATCACAATCAAACCTAAAAAAAGAAATATGGAACAAGATTCTAAATTTCAAGCGAACTGTTCGCTAGAGAACAATTCACAGGGAAAGGTTCCCTTCATCAGTAAGCTCGCCTATGGCATGGGCGATGTGGGCTGCAACTTCAGTTGGATGTTCGTGGGCAACTTCCTCATGATTTTCTATACCGATGTGTTCGGAATCAGCATGGGTGCCGTAGCAACCCTGATGCTTGTGTCCCGATTCTGGGACGCCATCAACGACCCCATCATCGGCACACTTACCGACAAGACCCACACCCGATGGGGACGATTCCGCCCATGGCTGCTCTTCGGAGCTCCTATCACGGCACTGGTACTTATACTCACCTTCTGGGCTCATCCGGAATGGAGCCAGACCGCCAAGATTATCTATATGGCAGTAACCTACTGCATCCTGGTGCTGGGATATACCTGCGTGAACCTGCCTTACGGCACACTCTGCGGAGCCATGACGCAAGACATCGATGAGAGAGCCAAGCTCAACACCAGCCGTTCGGTGAGCGCCATGATGGCCATCGGAGTAATCAACATCGTAACCGTTCCGCTCATCAGCTGGTTTGGCGCAGGCGATACCAAATATGGTTATCTGGCTGTGGCAGTACTCTACGGCATCATCTTCGCTGCCTGTCATCTGTTCTGCTTCCATAAGACCAAGGAAGTGGTAGAAGTTCCTGTGGGACAGAAGCTCCCTCTAAAGGTGCAGCTTCGCTCCGTGATGAAGAACAAGCCCTATCTGCTCGCCCTCTTAGGACAGTTACTCTTCGGTTTCATCCACTACGGACGCAACGCCGACATGCTCTACTATTTCACTTATGTAGAAGGTTCGGCAACGCTCTTCTCCTACTATTCCATGGCCATCATCGTGCCAAGCATCATAGGTGCAGCCTGCTTCCCTCTGGTATTCAAAAAAACGGGCAACAAGGGTTTCACGGCAGCCATCTTCGCTTTCCTCACCGGTATTACGATGATAGGTCTGTACTTCTTCAGCCCTAACGGCAGCGCCATCATGTTCTATCTGTTCTCAGCTTTGTCGTGGTTCTTCTTCTCAGGCTTCAATACAGCCATCTATGCCATTATCCCCGACTGTGTGGAGTATGGCGAGTGGAAGACGGGCATCAGAAACGACGGATTCCAATACGCCTTCATTTCGCTGGGCAACAAGATAGGAATGGCACTCGGCACATCGCTTCTCGCCATTGCCCTGGGCAGCGCAGGATATGTAAGCAACGCTGTGCAGAATCCAGAAGTATTGAACATCATGCACCACGCCTTCAGCACCATTCCGGGAGTCTTGTGGATCATCACCGCAGGATGCCTCTGCTTCTACAAGCTCAACAAGAAGCAATACAAGCAGATCATGACCGATCTGGAGAATAAGAAGAAATAAAAAAGAGCCCACTTAAAAAGTGGGCTCAGCAAAGAATACAAAGATAAAACGGGATCTTTCATCCCACCAACATAACAATAACAATTTCAAAACATTATAATTATGAGACAGGCTATATTGGTAGAACCAAAGCATATTGAATTCAAGGAAGTAGCAGAACCAAAGGCAGCAGACTTAACTGCTCATCAGGTTCTCGTCAACATCAAGCGCATCGGCATCTGCGGTAGCGAGATTCACTCTTACCACGGTCTTCACCCAGCCACCTTCTACCCAGTAGTTCAGGGACATGAGTATTCAGGAGTGGTTATAGCTGTAGGCAGCGAAGTTACCGTCTGCAAGCCTGGCGACCATATCACCGCTCGCCCACAGTTGGTTTGCGGCAAGTGCAACCCTTGCAAGCGCGGACAGTATAATGTTTGTGAGCACCTGCGTGTTCAGGCTTTCCAGGCAGATGGTGCAGCACAGGATTTCTTTGTAGTAGATGACGACCGCGTGGCTAAGTTGCCGGAAGGCATGAGCCTTGACTACGGTGCCATGATTGAGCCTTCAGCCGTTGGTGCCCATGCCAGCAACCGCACCGACGTGAAGGGTAAGAATGTAGTAGTGAGCGGTGCAGGAACCATCGGCAACCTCATAGCCCAGTTCTGCATTGCCCGTGGCGCCAAGAATGTACTCATTACCGATGTAAGCGACCTCCGCCTGGCTAAGGCTCGCGAATGCGGCATCAAGCACACCCTCAACATCACCAAGAAGACCTTGAAGGAGGCAGCCCAGGAACTTTTCGGTGAGGAAGGCTATCAGGTAGGTTTCGAGGTAGCAGGTGTAGAAGTTTCCATCCGTTCGCTGATGGAGACCATCGAGAAAGGTAGCGACATCGTGGTTGTGGCAGTCTTTGCCAAGGACCCAGCCCTCAGCATGTTCTATCTGGGCGAGCATGAGTTGAGACTCATCGGTTCAATGATGTATCGCCACGAAGATTATCTCACAGCCATAGATTACGTAAGCAAGGGCATCGTCAACCTCAAGCCACTCGTAAGCAACCGTTTTGCCTTCGAAGAATACGATGATGCCTACAAGTTTATCGACACTCATCGCGAAACCAGCATGAAGGTTCTCATCGATTTCGAGCAGAAACCAGGAGAGAACAAGTAAAGGATAGAAGAGAAGAAACATACTGCAAACGATTGCAGAAATTGGAAACGATTGCGGGAACGTTTGCAGAAAGTTTAGATGATTTTTCTTTGCGAAGGTAGCTGAAAAATGCTACCTTTGCAACAGAAATCAAATAACATCTCTAACATTCTTAAAGTAAAAAAGACAATGGAAAAGAAACAATCAGTTATAGGTATCGGCGAGGCACTCTTCGATGTGCTTCCAGAAGGAAAGAAGCTCGGCGGCGCTCCTGCCAACTTTGCTTACCACGTTTCGCAGTTCGGACTCAACAGTTGTGCAGTCAGTGCGATGGGTGATGATGAGCTGGGCAAGGAACTGGAGAAGGAACTCAACGATCACCATCTCAACTATCAGATAGATAAGGTAGACTACCCTACAGGCACCGTTCAGGTTTCACTCGACGCCAACGGCATTCCTTGCTACGACATCAAGGAAGGAGCTGCCTGGGACAACATCCCTTACACCCCTGCCCTGGAAGAATTGGCTAAGAATTGCACCGCAGCCTGCTTCGGTTCGCTGGCTCAGCGCAACGAGGTTTCCCGCAACACCATCTATCACTTCCTCGACCACATGCCTGAGAGAGAAGGAATCCTCAAAATCTTCGATATCAATCTCCGTCAGGGGTTCTATACCAAGGAGATTATCACCGAGAGCATCAAGCGATGCAACATCCTCAAGATCAACGATGAAGAACTAATCACCGTAAGCCGCATCTTCGGTTATCCGGGCATCGACCTGGAGAATAAATGCTGGCTCCTCTTGGGCAAGTATAATCTGAAGATGCTCATCCTTACCTGTGGCGTAAACGGCAGCTACGTGTTCACTCCTGGTGAGGTTTCGTTTATCGAGACACCGAAAGTGGAAGTGGCTGATACAGTGGGCGCAGGCGATTCATTCACAGGTGCTTTCGTGGCAAGCATTCTGAAGGGTAAGAGCGTAAAGGAAGCTCATGAATTGGCAGTAAAGGTTTCGGCATACGTCTGCACACAGAATGGAGCCATGCCGGTTTTACCTGATGAATTTACCAAATAAAGCCTCATTTGCCCAAAGATATTTGCGAATTATAATTATCAATAATATATATGGTTTAAGTTGTTAGTTAGCAATTTTAAAGTTCATAGTTAATTAGGTTTAAGTTTATTTTGTAGTAAAACCATGAAAAGAATTGTAGTTATTGTTTTGATGATGGCAGCTTGCCTGGGAAATGCCCAGGCACAGCTCCATCTGAAAGCCAACGTGCAGAATAATCATCTGTGGCGTGGCATGGAAGTTTCCGACGGCATCGTCCTCCTCACCGACCTGAGCTATACAATGGTCAACGACCACATTACCGTGGGACTTTGGGGTGGCTGCAACTCGGAAGGCTCCTACAAGGAGTTTAATCATTATCTGAATCTGAAGGCTGGCGGTTGGGGATTCGCCCTGTGGGATACCTACAACTTCTCCCCTGGCGCCACCTATAATAATAAGGAATATTGGAACTACTCTGCTCATACTACGGGCCGATTCCTCGATGCAACATTGAGCTACCGATTCCAGGATGAGAAGTTTCCGCTGCTCCTGAGCTGGTCAACGGTAGTCTTCGGACGCGACCGCAACAGCGACAATACGAAGCAGAAATATTCCACCTTCGCCTATGCGGAATATCCTATCTATCAGAAGGACGGTTGGAAGGTAGATGCAGGAGTAGGTGGAGCCTTCGCCCTGAACAGAGCTGGCGAGGATGCTCACTTCTTCGGAACCACGGCAGGCATAGTTCACGTATCGCTGCAAGCCACCCACGACCTCAAACTCGGCAACTACACCGTTCCGGTTTATGCCAAGGGCATGTGGAATCCGCAGAGCAACCAGAGTTATTTCCAGATTGGAGCAGAAATTATCCGCTTCTAAATCTTAAAAAAATACAGAAAGTTTTATCATAACAATCATCTAAACACAAATTCATTATGAAGATTAAAGATTTTACAACAGGCGTGCAGCACATCGGCATTCCTACCAACGACATCAACAAGACCATTGAGTTTTATCATGCCCTGGGCTTCGAGACTGCCCTCCGCACAGTAAACGGCACCGAGGAAGTAGCCTTCCTCCAGCTCCACAATCTCATCATTGAGACCTATCAGAACCATCAGGCAAAGATGGAATATGGAGCCATCGACCACATCGCCATCGATGTAAAGAACATAGAGAATCTCTTCCTGGTAGTGAAGGAAGCCGGCACCTTCAAGATGCTGGATCAGCAGGTAAATGGTCTTCCTTTCTGGGAGAACGGCGTAAAGTTCTTCACCATCGAAGGTCCAAACAAGGAGAAAATCGAGTTCTGCGAAAAACTATAATCAGCAGCATATTCTTTTAGATAAAAACAGATGACTATAGCAACATAAGAGAGAGAGAAGAATGATGAAAGTCCAACTTGGAGCCTTTCTGAGAGAGAGGCATCCGAGTTGGACTTTCTTTTTTCGTTTTCCTTGAGGAATATGATGCGTTTTCCCTAATTGATGTTTCAAGGATATTAATGATGCTCAGGCACAATGGCGAGATACACCAGATCATGGTCGGTGAGGTTCTCCATATAATGAGCATGGTTCATAGGGCAATAATGCACCTGTCCCTGTCGAACCTCCTCCACGGCATCATCATAATGGAAAGTAGCAGTGCCGCTTACCACATAGATAATCTCGCAGTTGCCCTCGTGAGTATGAAGACCAGTTGATGCACCCGGACGCAAGGTAGAATACATAATCTTCACCTTGTCATCCACATAGTTACGGGTGTCGAGTTTACCCTGTCCACCCTTGAAGCCCTCCAAATGAGCCTCAGCAATCTTTTCGAAATCTATTACCATCTTTATAATGTTTATTGTTTAATGTTTACTTGGCTTTTATAAAAGAAGTCCTGCCGCTTACTTTGCTTTCGCAAAATACTTCCATAGCGGAGCCGCCATCAGGCTTTGCCAGATTTCTCCCTTCTCCAGCATTTCCATCACTTCTTCTCTTGAGAAGAGGCGAACCTCGATATCCTCAGCCTGGTCAAGATGCTGAACATCCATGCGCTCCACATCCGTAGCCAGATAGCAATGGGTAAGATTGGTATGAGTGCTCGGATTAGCCGAAATCGTCATCCACTTCTGCCAGTTTCCGCCTCCGAATCCCGTCTCTTCCATCAGCTCTCGCTTGGCAGCCGCCATCGGGTCCTCGCCCTTCTCTATCACTCCTGCGCAAAGTTCATTCACCGTCTTACCTATCGCATAGCGATACTGGCGAACGAAGACGAACTCTCCCTCCTTCGTAATGGCGATGGTGTTCACCCAATCAGGATATTCCAGCACGTAATATTCATCGATAATGGCTCCCGTAGGCAATTCCACCTTATCCACTCGTGCCGTGAGCCAAGGCTTCTCTATCAGATACTTCTGCGAGAGCGTCTTCCATTTCATATTTTTATCAGCCATATCTTTTCCCACTTTTTTATCAGACTTCTTCGTTTAAATTGATGGTGCAAAAGTACGAAAAAAGATTGAAAGGATAGAAATATTTCCATGAAAATGACAGTTTTTCATTTTTTTTCCGTACTGGATATTGACAGTGAACATCTCAGCACCTTCGATGATATTGATAAGAATTGGCTGGAGAAGGTAGCAGAACTGTTCACCTGATTCCTTAATATTCATTTCCCTCTTGCTTGATCACACTCGGACCATCGATGAGTTCAGGCTGAGGGGCATTTCTGTTCACATCACCATATGCTCTGCCCAAATCGCTCATCGTAATACTGATGTTGCGGTTCACGGGTCTGTCTTTATTTAATAGACTGTGCGAAAAGAGCCACTGATAGGTTTTCTTCAGATAAAACACGCGGGCAGGGGTACCGTGATTGGCACCCTTCCACCAGTCGTATATCAATCGGGTATCCTTGCCATCCTTCACAAGTTTATCTACCACCACCTTCGATTGCTTAACCGGTACTGCCCTATCTGCTGTGCCATGGATAATCCAGAAAGGCAAATCGCCCAATCCACTCACATCCTTATACGAACAGCCGCCACACAGCGCCATGCCGGCAGCTATCCTATCGGGATAAGTAGCACAGACATCCATGGTGCCATAACCGCCCAAGCTCATGCCCAAGACATAAACCCTATTAGAATCGCATGGGTAATTCTTCTTCACCCAGTCTAGCATATCCATGATTTTCTTCGGATTCCAGGCTCCTCCCGGATTCTGCGGAACGATGGTCAGCGCATCGATATCGCGCCCCTTGACGATGGCATCAAGCGGTCCGTATCTTCTCACCTTATTCAGATTTCTTCCACAAAGACTGGCACCATGCAGAAAGATGATGACAGGAGTCTGCTCTTGCGAATAGAAATAATCTACCGGCGTATAAACCCAGAAGTTGTAACCTCCCGGAATCTCATCTTTCACAGCTCGCAGAAAGTCGTAAGCCGACATGCTGCATACGGAAAGACAGAATAATATAAACAAAAATATCTTTTTCATTTTCTTCCTTTTTTACCTGTTTAGTATCACGCTCCCTGTTTCATACCATGAACGTTCATCACACAAAAGTAAGTAAATATCAGCATATTACCAAATATCATCCCTATATTTTTCTTTTTTTTATCCAAAAGAAAGATTCGTTTAAACTTCCAGGTAGAAAGATAAACAACGATTATTTGTGTTAAAAATCATAAGAAACACATCGGTTCGCATTATTTTTATTATCTTTGCATCATAACAAGACATATAATAAATAAATATAGAATTATGAATGTAGGAGATAAAATACCAGAGATTCTTGGCATTGACCAGGACGGACGTGAGATAAAGGCAAGCGACTACCATGGTCGCAAGATTGTGCTCTACAGTTATCCGAAGGCTAACACCAGCGGATGCACTGCCGAGGCCTGCTCACTGCAGGCACATAAGGAGGAGCTGGCAGCAGCCGGTTACGAGATTATCGGCGTGAGCAAGGACAAGCAGGCGCTGCAGAAGAAGTTTGCAGAAACCAAGGGTCTGCAGTTCCCTCTTATCGCAGATACCGAAACCACCCTACTGCAGGAACTCGGCTGCTGGGGCGAGAAGGTAACCTGCGGCAGAAAGACCATCGGCATCCTCCGCACTACCTATCTTGTCAACGAAGAAGGCGTCATTGAGAAGATCTTCACTCCTAAAGAGATCAAAACCAAGATCCATGCAGAGCAGATTCTGGATTACATCCATCAATAGAGAACAAAGATGACAGAATTTGAAAAAATGAGAAACAGCGAGCTCTATGATTTCAGCAACAAGGAAGGCATGAAAAGCATAGAGCACGCCAACCGTCTCTGCTGCCGCCTACAGACGCTAACCCTGTTTGATGAAGACTATCGAACCATTATCGAAGAACTGATTCCTGGCATTCCAGCTTCAGCCACCATCTGTCCACCCTTCCACTGCGACCATGGTCACGGCATCAAGGTGGGTGAGAATGTATTCATCAACTATGGCGCCACGATGCTCGATGAAGGCTGGATTACCATCGGCAACCGCACCCTGATAGGTCCGAACTGCCAGCTGGTAACCCCTAACCACCCCATCAATTATATGGAACGACGCAAGCCAGTAGAAACAGGCTTCCCCATCACCATTGGCGAGGATTGCTGGCTGGGCGCAGGAGTCATCGTCTGCCCTGGAGTAACCATCGGCAACCGCTGCGTAATCGGTGCCGGCAGCGTAGTGGTCAAGGATATTCCTGATGACTCCATGGCTGTGGGAAATCCGGCAAGAGTTATCAGAAAGCTCAGATAACAAGAAAAAATAAAATCAAAAGAGTATGTTAGAACACATTGCAGATTTCACAGCGTGGCCAATCCTTACGGGAATTTTCATTGGCTATATTGCCAACCGCATCATGAGCGGCGAAGGCAAAGGATGTTGTATGAACCTATTCATAGGTATTGTGGGCAGTTATGCCGGCGCCATCATCAGCAATCTGCTGAACATAGAACTGTTTGGCAAGGGTTATCTTACCAACTTCGTCTTCTGCGTCATTGGCGCCATAGCGGTATTGTGGATTTGGAAGAAGCTTTTCGATTAACATCCCATCAAGTAGATATAAATATTGATTTTAAAAAAACATAAGATTATGACAAACAAGGAATTGATACTCGCCCAACTGATGAGGGCGATGATAAAATATGATGGTGGCGATGCGCCTCGCATCCAGCATTTCGTAAAGGTGCACGACTTTGCCCGTATGATTGCGATAGCAGAGGGAATGAACGAGGAAGACCTCTTCGTGCTCGAAGCAGCAGCCATTCTTCACGATGTAGGCATTCACGTTTCAGAAGCCAGATACGGCAACTGCGATGGCAAGCACCAGGAAGAACTGGGTCCTGACGAGGCAAGAAAAGTACTGTCAGAAGTAGATGGATTCACAGCCGCACAGATAGAAAGAATCTGCTGGCTCATTGCCCATCATCATACTTATCAAGATGTTACCAGCCTCGACCACCGCATTCTGCTCGAAGCAGATTTCCTGGTCAATTCCTTCGAAGACCATCTTGCTCTTGAAGGCATCATCACCTTCCGCAATCATGTCTTCCGCTCGGAATCAGCTATCAGCATGCTGAATGATATGTGGAGGCTGTAACGAAAGCTACTTTCTTGGAAAGAGCATCATAGAGGGAAGGTGAAAGTACAACAAACTGCTGTTATGTATTTTAATTAAAATAATACCTTTATTCTATTTCACTTCTGTCAGTTTGCCCGTCTGTGAGTCAATGATATAGCCATGAAGATTGACATCTTTTGGTACGAGAGGGTGTGTACGGATTGTATTGATGGTATTCCTTACAGAATCCTCTGTGTCGTGGAATCCCTCCAGCCAATGGTCGAGGTCGATGCCGCAAAGCCCGATGGTATCGATAACATTCTGATGGATGCCACGTTTGAGCATCAATTTCTTCATCTGCTGTCCGTTCATGTGGCATGCACCGCAGTTGGAGTGGGCAATGACCATGATTTCCTTTACACCCAATTCGTAGATGGCTACAAGGAGACTACGCATGGCTGAGTCGAAAGGACTGATAACCAGTCCACCGGCGTTCTTGATGAGCTTGGCATCTCCGTTCTTCAGGCCCAAAGCTGCTGGTAGAAGCTCAGTGAGGCGGGTGTCCATACAGGAAAGAATGGCAAGTTTCTTGTCTGGATATTTACTCGTAAGATACTTTTCGTAAGCCTTACTGGCTACAAAGTTTTCATTATACTTGATGATTTCTTCTATAATCATAGTCATGTAAATTGAAATGTGAAACTAAATTTTCCTATTTTTCAGGGGTTGGCTTGAGGTAAGCCATGAATTTCTCTGGCTGATAGTTGAGAACCAGCTCATCCGGGAACTCTGCTTTTTCTACCAGTGGCATAATGTTGCTGTAGTCGGCAATCATCGTAGAGAAGTGGGCATCACTTCCGAAGATGACTGGAGTTTCATACTTCTTGGCAAGTTCCAGCAGTTCCAGATTATTGGGAGCAGCCACAGTCTTGTGGCGGATGGGAGCCATGGAATGGTTGTTGATTTCAAGCAAGGTATGCGTCTCCTTGGAAACTTTCATGAGTTCCTCGAAATCCAGTTCTGCCGTACCATCGCCGGGATGAGAGATAATCTGCACGAAGGGATTGCGCATGGCATTGATGACACCCTGCGTATTCTCCTCCTTACTTCCTCCCTGCCAGCAAAGGCTATGGATGCCTGCTATTCGGATATCCAGCATACGCCAGTAATCCTCGTCGAGATCGATATCTCCCTTCGTATTGAGGATGTTGAGTTCTGCTCCAAGCATCAGTTTGATTCCATAGAGCTGGCGTGGAACACAATGAAGGTTTCTGAAATAGATAGGATCACAGGTACCCGGGATATTGGGACCGTGCTCTGTGATTCCCAAGATATCCAACCCTTTCTCCTTTGCAGTCAAGGTCATTTCCTGCAAACTGCTGAAGGCATGACCTGATGCTATTGTATGTGTATGAACGTCTAATAATGTTTTCATGGGGCAAAGGTAACAAATATTTATAGATTACACAAGAAAAAGTACTATATAATGCTCGTTTTATAAAAAATTTTAATTTTATGGGATTTTTCTTGGCTATTTAGCATTGTATATTGATTTTTTCTTATCTTTGCAAGTACAATTCAAAAGATTGATTATTATGCAGATATTATTGGCAAATGCCAAAATCATGTTTGAGAAGGCAGACAGGAAGCCTATCTCCGTGCCACTATTCCAATCAGTTGCCAATGACTTGGCCAAAGAAATGGCAATGATGAATGTAGAGGAATTGGCTAAACAACTTGATTGCAGCAGCAAGATTGCAATAACGAACTGGAAGCGATATCATGATTTTATGGCTGCAGAGAAGATGCCGGCTATCCTGGCTTACAATGGTCAGGCATACAAACATTTGCGTGCCAGTTCTTTGAGCGAGGAGTCGTTAGAGTATGCCCAGAAACATCTCTGGATTACCTGCTTCCTTTATGGATTGCTTCGACCGTTGGATGGCATCGTACCTTATCGTATGGAGCATTGCGTATCGCTCGAAGCTACAAACGACAAGCCTATCAATCAGTTCTGGAAAGACAAACTGACAGATGTTCTCATCGATAGTGTGAAAGCTGATGATGGTATACTCATCCATCTTTCTACAGAGGAATATGAACATCTGTTTGATTGGAAGAGAGTATGTAAAGAGATAAAGGTCATTCAGCCACTCTTTTATGTCCGCCAGAAAGACGGCAGATTGAAGATGCAGACTGTATGGGCTAAATCTTGCCGTGGAGCCATGGTGAGATATATCTTGAATAATCAGCTTCTTACTCCAGAGGAACTGGCAGGCTTCAGTTACGAAGGTTTTGAATATGCGCCAGAATTAGGAGAAGCTGCTTTTCCTCATTTCGTTCGTTGACATAGAACAAAAGCAAACGAACGTTATAAAAGGAAGATGCTGTATGTTTGGATTGAATGAGAGCACCCAATATATCATAGAAGTATCATCATTTTACGATTGTACAACTAAAAAGCGTATAGTTGTACAACTAAAGAGGTTATAGTTGTACGACTATAGGGTATACAGTTGTACAACTAAACAGGTTATAGCTGTACGACTAAAAGGTGTTGTCACTAGGCTCAGCAGAGGTGCTGACTGCAGTCAGCAGACCTGCTGACTAGGCTCGGCAGAGCTGCTGAGCCTAGTGGCAATGTCTGAGAAGGTATATGCTTGTACTCTAAAAGACGCTTGTTCTGACTCCAGGAAACGCTTCTTTTTACTCTCGGATACGCATCCTTTAACGAGAAGAGACGCTTCATTCAAGTTAAGGAGACGCTTCATTCAAGTTAAGGAAACGATTCCGTCAACCTAAAGAGCCGTTTCAACAACTACGTCTTAGTTACTCCTTCTTCCACAAACGATAGAGCGTTATAGGCCCTTCCTTGGTAGCATACATTCTGGCAGCCGGTTCCTCACAGAGGTCATTCAACACCTTATTGGCGTGATAGCGGGTAACACCGAATTCACGAATCATATCCTTCACCGTGATATAACCCTGCTGCTGACAAATCTCTACAATATCAGCAAACTCCTTATCCGCCTCTTTTGGAGTAGATTTCACACTCCAATACTGTCGGCTGCAACCATTAGAGTGGCGCTTCAGCCTCTCCAGAAACTCCTTCGTGGGCTGAATTTCCAAGCCGCAGATATCCACCTCATTGGCTGGAATCAGATCACCCTCATGATAGGTCCTTTTCCATTCGATTCCATTCTTGTCCTTATGCTTCACCATCCCCAGCTTAGGCTTGACGATAAACATATCGCCTACCCTCACCTCGTTGCCATCCGCCAGGGCATAAAGCGTCTCATCCTCCAACGTTTCCAATGCAGAGATAAAGGACGAAACGTTCATCGCACAATGATCGCGAACACGCTTTTCCATTTTCTCCCTGTCAACGACATCCTGTTTCACGAACATCGGATGTATCTGATACTTACCGCTTTCGTCCTTCAAGGGCGTGCGATGCTCCAAATAATTGATTGAACCTGTTGCTCTAGCCATATTTTTAGTTGTTTTGATCCTTTAAAAGATTATGCGCAAAAATACTGATTATTAGTGAGATAAGCAATTATTTTGTGTTAACTTTGCTAAATCAGACTCATACGAGCCATTATAATCAAGATTATCTGTGTTAAAATTCACAAGAACACCTTGTTTCTCATTATTTTTTATTACCTTTGCCCCAAATAACAATTTAAAACAAAGGATATGAGCACATCAACTAATGCGATTACTCCCGATTTGCAAGCGAAGCTTGACAAAGCGAGAGAAGAAATTCATAGTGGACAATGTATCACATTGAAGACGCATGATGATATCGACTGCTACTTTGCAAGTTTATGATTTGCATAATCATCACTTCCAAAGATGCAGAAAATGTTATCTGTAAACAGGAATATAATAAAAATCATGATGGTACTATAACCATTCTTGTATTGGGATGCCAAAAGGCATTGCAATGAATGTATAACAATTAAAAAATAAGATATATAAGAAACAGAAAAGAAAGATATAACATAGTAAGATTATAAACTTGCGTTTACTAATTTGTTCGGATACACTTAAATTTTGCCAGAATTAAAGTTATATTCCACACAAAGAGTAAGTTCTGTAAACGCCTACGCTATAGCGTGGGCGGAACTTATCGTGTGGATGGGCCCGGCAAAAGCCTAAGTGTAGATAAGGGAAGCTCACGCTTCTTCTTTGTCTTCACTTCATCAAGGCTTTCATTGGATGGCTTTCTGCCAATCTTTCTGTCCGCTGCCCGTTTTACTCCGATAATGATTTAGTTCCAAACGCACCCATCAGCTATAGCAAAAGACGTTGGAGTTCGCTTCAATGTTTGTTGCTATACCTTATTATATATAGTAACCAACAATGAAAAGAGCTACGAATGGACAAATTAAGAATGCAGAGTAGTAATGGTGTCGAGGACAACATTACGAAAATTGCGCAGCTGTTTCCCGACTGCGTTACGGAGACCATGGACGAAAAAAGCGGTCAGCCAAAGCACCTCATAGATTTCGAGAAACTCAAGCAGAATCTTTCTGATAGCGTAATATCAGAAAGAGCGGAACGCTACCAGTTTACCTGGCCCGACAAGAGCAAGGCGATTCTCCTTGCCAATTCTCCTATCAATGCCACACTTCGCCCTTGCCGTGAAGACAGCATTGATTTCGACAACACCCAGAACCTTTATATCGAGGGCGACAACCTCGATGTTCTCAAGTGTCTGAAGGAGACTTACCTCCATAAGGTGAAAATGATCTATATAGACCCACCTTACAACACCGGAAACGACTTTGTTTATGAAGATGATTTCGCTCAGTCTTCAGAAGAATACCTCGCCAACTCAGGACAGTTTGACGAGCAGGGCAATCGTATGTTTACCAATGCCGAAAGCAATGGTAGATTCCATACTGATTGGCTGAATATGATTTATCCGAGATTGAAAGTTGCAAGAGACTTGCTGACTGATGATGGTGTGATATTTATCTCTATTGACGATAATGAAGCTAAGAACCTTAAAAATATTAGTGATGAAATATTTGGCGAAAGAAATTTTCTTGCACAAATTGTTTGGGAAAGAGCATTTGCACCAATAAACTTAATGAAACATTTTTCGCCATCCCACGATTACATTATTTGTTATGCAAGAAATATAGAAAAAGCCATTTGTCATGGAATAGAAAGAAGTAAAGAAGCAAATGATAGATATTCTAACCCAGACAATGACCCTCGTGGAGTTTGGTCTTCAAGTGATATCTCTGTCGGTCCTGCAATACAAGATAACATCTATACCATCACTACTCCATCCGGAAGAGAAGTCGAGCCTCCAGCTGGGCGCAGCTGGAGGCTCTCACGGAACGCGTTCCGTGAGAGACTCCGCGATAATCGCATATGGTTTGGTCCAGATGGAGATGGTGTACCCCGCATTAAGCGTTTTCTATCAGAACTGCGCAAAACTGGTATTACTCCGATGACTATTTGGAAACACAATGAAGTAGAACACTCTCAAGCTGCTACACAAAAATTGGCAAAATTATTTGATGGCAAGAAATACTTCGATTATCCAAAGCCAGTTCCATTGATTGAAAGATGCCTTCAATTATATACTAATAAGGATTCTCTCATCCTCGATTTCTTCAGTGGCTCCGCCACCACAGCCCATGCTGTCGTGCAGCTCAACTCAGAAGATGGCGGCAACCGCAAGTTCATCATGGTGCAGCTCCCTGAAAAGACCGAAGAGAAGAGCGAAGCTTTCAAGGCTGGCTATAAGAACATCTGTGAAATTGGAAAAGAAAGAATAAGAAGAGCCGGCAAGAAAATCAAGGAGGAATCTCCTTTAACCACCCAAGACCTCGATACTGGCTTCCGTGTGTTGAAACTCGATTCCACCAATATGCAGGACATCTACTATTCTCCAAAGGATATTTCGCAAGCCGACCTCTTCTCGCAGGTTGATAATGTGAAGCCGGATAGAACGGGCGAAGACTTGCTCTTCCAGGTAATGCTTGAACTCGGTGCAACCCTGGATTCGAAGATAGAAACGACAACGGTAGCTGGCAAGACCATCTATAACGTTGCCGAAGGATACCTCGTGGCTTGCTTCGACCCGGATGTAACCGACGAAGTAGTAAAAGCCATCGCCCAGATGCTGCCAGCCTATGCCGTGCTCCGTGACACCAGCATGAAGGACGATTCCACCGCCACCAACTTCGAGCAGATCTTTAAAACATATTCTCCTGACACGGTTACCAAAATCCTTTAGAAAGGGATTTTGAAAGGTAAAAGGGTAAAAAAGTAAAAAGAGCTTTACTGATTACGATTATGAAACTGAAGTTTAAGATACAACAATATCAGACCGATGCCGTGGAGAGCGTCATCAACGTCTTCAAGGGGCAGCCCAACCAAGCCAACCTGGAATACAGGATGGATAAGGGAAAACTGTATGTGGTTGATAGCAAGAAGTTTGATATCAAAATAGAACATCCAGATGTCTTTGCTGATAGCGATGATGCCGGCAATAGCCTGGGTTATAAGAACAACCACCTAGCCATGGATAAGGTGGCTCTCTTTGACAACATCCGACAGATTCAGACCGAGAACAACATCCATCAGGATGAAGAACTCTGTCAGAAACTCGGTGCCTGCCAGCTCGACGTGGAGATGGAAACCGGTACGGGAAAGACATACGTCTATATCAAGACCATGTTCGAACTGAACAAGCAGTATGGCTGGACCAAGTTTATCGTGGTGGTTCCAAGCATCGCTATCCGAGAGGGTGTGAAGAAGAGCTTCGACATCACGGTAGATCACTTCATGGAGCAATACGGCAAGAAGGCTCGCTACTTCATCTACGACAGCAGCAGCCTCAACGACATCGACACCTTCTCGCAGAGCAACAACATCAGCGTGATGATCATCAATACCCAGGCCTTCAACACCATGAAGGAAGGAGCCAAGAACAAGGCGGCACGCATCATCAACTCAGAACGCGATGAGTTCGGTTCCCGAAAGCCTATCGCCGTTCTTGCTGCCAACAACCCAATCATCATCCTGGATGAACCGCAGAAGATGGGAGGCGCCGCTACACAGACGGCACTCAAAGCCTTCAATCCGCTCTTCACCTTGAACTATTCCGCTACCCACAAGGAACACCACAACACGGTGTATGTACTCGATGCACTTGATGCCTATAACCACAAGCTGGTGAAGAAAATAGAGGTAGTAGGCTTCGAACTGAAGAACCTGAAAGGTACCGACAGCTATATCTATTTCGCAGAGCTGCTGCTCTCGAAAGACAAGGCACCACAGGTAAGACTGGAGATAGAACAGCAGAGCACTACGGGAGCCATCAAGCGAATCTACAAGAAGTTGGGAGAAGGCGATGACCTCTATAGTGCCTCTGGAAACATGCTGCAATACAAGGGATTCATGATTACCGACATCGTAGTGGATGCCCGTCAGCCAAGTCGCAGCCAGGTGAAGTTCAGCAACGGCGAAAGTCTGATGCTGAAGGAGGTAATCGGCAACGTAACTGCCGACCACAAGGCTCGCATCCAGATAAGGGAAACCATCAAGGCGCACTTCCGCAAAGAGAGTGCACTCTTCCATCGTGGCATCAAGTGCCTCTCCCTTTTCTTTATCGACGAGGTTGCCAAGTATCGCCAGTATGATGAAGACGGCAATGCGCTGCTGGGACGCTATGGAGAAATATTCGAACAGGAATACCGGGCAGAGCTGAACGAAAATCAGAATATGTATGACCCGGAGTATATGCAGTATCTTAGCTGCATCCCTGTCAACAAGACCCATGAAGGTTATTTCTCCATCGACCCCAAGACCAAGCGCATCAAGGACAGCGATGAAAAGAAGGGAGCCGGAAGCGACGACGTATCGGCTTACGACCTGATTATGAAAGATAAAGAACGACTGCTGAGTCTCGACCCAACTTACTCGCCAGTTCGCTTCATCTTCTCCCACTCTGCCTTGAGAGAAGGTTGGGATAACCCGAATATCTTCCAGATCTGTTCACTCCGTCAGGCAAACAGCATCTCGCAGAAGCGTCAGGAAGTGGGACGAGGATTGCGACTCTGCGTTGACAACAAGGGAGTACGACAGGATGCCGATACCCTGCAGGGACAGGTGCAGCAGATTAACCGCCTTACCGTGATTGCCTCTGAGGGCTATGCTGATTTCGTAAACGATCTGCAGAAGAATATTTCGGAAGATCTCTATGACCGTCCGAAGGTTGCCGACATCGATTACTTCGATGGAAAGACCTTCACGATTGAGGATGGTAGCAAGCACAGCATCACGACATCAGAAGCCAAGAAGATATATTTCTATCTGGTAAAGAACGGTTATGTGGATGACGAAAGTCATGTAACCGATGCTTACCGCTCTGCCGCAACATCGGGAACACTCGCAACATTGCCAGATGAAGTAAAGCCATACGGCAAATGGATTCACAAACTGATAGAAGGCGTTTGGAATCCTTCTGCCCTTGACGGTATGATAGAAAACGGAAGTACACCGCAGACTCCAGAGAACAGACTGAATGAGAACTTTACGAAGAAGGAGTTCCAGGAACTTTGGAATCGCATCAACCACAAATATGCCTATACGGTGAACTTCGAAAGCAAGGAACTGATAGAGAAAGCCATTGCTGCCATCAACAAGGAACTGGTGGTTTCGAAACTGAGCTACGTGGTAACCCGAGGAGTGCAGAAGACGGAACTGAAACATGACGACATGAAGGCGGGCAGCATGATGGTGCAGGAAGAAATGCAGCATGATGACCTGAGAACGGATGTAGTAAGCACCGTGAAGTACGACCTGCTAGGCAAGATAGCCACCAACACCCGATTGACTCGCAAAACCATCGCCGGGATTCTATCCCAAATCATGCCAAGCAAGTTTGATATGTACAAGGTGAATCCGGAAGAGTTTATCCGCAGGGTAAGTCGTCTGATACTGGAGCAGAAAGCCACTATCATCGTAGATCATATCAGTTACAACGAGATAGAGGGAAGCTACGATTCCGCCATCTTTACGGAGGAGAAGCATACCTCACTCGACAAGGCTTACCAGGGAAGGAAGAGCATTGTGGATTATGTGTTTACCGATGGAACGGCAAAGCAGAGTGTGGAACGCAAGTTCGTGGAAGACCTCGATACGAGCACCGATGTTGCCGTATATGCCAAATTACCAAAAGGCTTCCACATTCCTACCCCTGTGGGCAATTATTCTCCCGACTGGGCGATAGCCTTCAAGGATGGTGCCGTGAAGCATGTCTATTTCGTAGCCGAAACCAAAGGCAGCATGTCAACCCTCGACTTGCGAGGCATAGAAGATGGCAAGATCGCCTGTGCCGACAGGCTCTTCGAACAACTCTCAGGTTCGGGCATCTACTATCATAAGGTAACCAACTACGACGACTTGATGGAATGGGTGAAGTAATTCGTAATGTTAAATGTTATCGCCTCCTCTTTCACCATCTACGCCTTCGAAGCCATGAAGGCGGAACAGGAGAAAGAGGAGGAAGTGCGCTTTATCTTTTTTTGATGATTTCAACACCACCCAACTGAATTGATAGAGGGGCATTCCTCTTCCTCTGCAGTTCTCGTGCTTTGCCTGTTATCTCCATATTGTTG
>JAJWAL010000083.1:0-13835 GCA_021618535.1 Segatella copri
TTAAGTCGACTTTCATAACTAATATTTTTTATTTGCAAAGATAATGTTTTTTCGGACAGATACAATATTTTTGCAGTTAATAAAACTTAAATAGTAAAAAATAGTATACTTTTCGTAGTTTTCGGACATCCGGTTTCCTCTTATACCTTATTATATATAGAGGGGTTGGATACGTAAGTGCGCAAAAGGGGTGATGAAGGAGTGAGTAGCTTTGAAGAGCGATAAAGTATAATTCTTCCGTAAGTATTTGATATAGTGTGTAAAACTACACTAAATTTTTCTCTTAATATGGATAAAATTACACTTAATCGGTGGCAGATGAGAGCAAAATGCAGGTGCTCCAGTCATAAGAATGCTTAAAGTATAAAAAATGTTTCTGTTTTAGAAATATTAACGCTATTTTTGTTGTAGTGTTTGATAAAACTAGTAACTTTGCAAAATTAAATATTTTAGTAATGTGGTAAATATTAATAAAGAATTTAATAAATGGCAGTTTGTGCTGCTCCTCATTATTTGTTTTTAATCTATTTTATTAAAAGAATTATGGAATACGATGTAAAGTCTTTAGTGATTGGTTTGGATTTGGGTGGCACCAATTCCGTTTTCGGTATCGTTGATGGGGATGGAGAAATAATATCTACCGTCTCAATCAAGACCCAGGCATTCCAACGCGTGGAACAATACGTAGAGGAATCGGTAAAAGCTGTGATGCAGATAGTAGAACAGGTAGGTGGTATGGAGAAAATTCGTGCCATGGGCATTGGTGCGCCTTGTGGTAACTATTACAAGGGGACCATTGAAAATGCAGCAAACCTGGTATGGGCAAAGGGTATTGTACCGCTGGCTGACATGTTCTCAAAGAAACTGGGCATTCCGGTTGCTATTACCAATGATGCAAATGCGGCTGCTATGGGAGAAATGAAATATGGTGCTGCGGTTGGTATGAAAAACTTCGTAGAACTCACTCTCGGAACAGGCGTAGGATCGGGTATCGTGGCTAACGGGCAGCTGATTTATGGTTGCGACGGTTTCGCCGGTGAGTTGGGACACATGGTAGTGGATCCTGACGGTAGACCATGCGGCTGTGGCAGAAAGGGCTGTCTGGAGACCTACTGTTCGGCTACAGGCGTGGTCCGTACTACCTTAGCCATGCTCGAAGCATCAACCGTGTCAACTGAGCTGAGAAATATTCCAAGGGAAGAAATTACATCTTATGTGGTTTATAAGGCAGCCATGGCTGGAGATACACTGGCACGGGAAGTGTTCAGACAAACCGGTACAAGAATCGGCAAGGCCTGTGCAGAGATAGCTACCTTTCTGAGCCCGGAGGCTTTTATCTTCTTCGGAGGATTGGCACAGGCTGGCGATCTGCTCTTCCGTCCTATTGAAGAAGCATATAACGAGCATGTGCTCTCATTATATAAAGGTAAGGCTAAGTTCCTGATGAGCGGACTGGATGGTGCCAAGGCTGCCGTCCTGGGTGCTGCGGCAATGGCATCTGAACTCTAATCCATCATTAAAAAAATATATATAACATAACCTATTTAAATATAGATAAAGATATGAGACTCAATCTTAGTTCGCAAATCGTACTCAATAAAGTACCTGTAGAGTTCTACAAGCCAAAGACGACTGTAGAATACTCTGAAATCTCCAGAATGGAGAAGATTCATACAGATATCTTTGCCTCTATGGCAGAAGGTGCCAGTCATGTAGCTGATAAAATAGAAGCTGGTATCAAGGCGGCACAGCAGGAAGGCAAATTCTATGTGATGGCGCTGGGTGCCGGTTCTTCTCTCTATTCTGTATACGATGACCTCGTTCGCCGTTACAACGAGAAGACCCTGAGCTTCCGCAATGTTGTTGTATTCAATGCATACGAATATTATCCGCTCCAGAAGGACAGCTCTCTCCGTACCATCAACCAGTTGAAGGAGCGTTTCCTTGATCATGTGGATGTGGCTGAGCAGAACATCTTTACACTGGATGGTTTTGTGGCACAGGATGCCGTACAGGACAGTTGCCGTCTTTATGAGCAGCGTATCAAGACCTTTGGCGGTCTCGATGTAGCCCTCATAGGTGTAGGCCGTTCGGGTAATATTGCTGCCAACGAGCCAGGTTCGGGCATCCAGTCGATGACCCGTATCATCCTCATCGGCAATACCTCTCGCGAAGAGATGGAGAACAGTGAGCAGACCAAGGAAACCATTCCTCCATGTTCGCTCACCATGGGTATCGCTACCTTACTCTCAGCCAAGAGCATCTATCTGACAGCCTGGGGCGAAGAGAAGGCAGAGATTATGCAGAAGGTGGTGGAGAACTCTATCACAGATACCCTGCCGGCATCATTCCTCCAGACTCATCCGAATGCTCATGTTGTCATCGACCTGGGTGCTGCTCATCATCTGACACGTATTGAGCATCCATGGCTCGTAACTTCATGCCAGTGGAGTGATAAACTGGTGCGTTCGGCACTGGTATGGCTCTGCCAGAAACTCGGTAAGCCTATCCTGAAGTTGACCAATAAGGATTATAATGAGAACGGACTGAGTGAACTTCTGGCTCTCTATGGCTCAGCCTATAATGCCAATATCAAGATTTTCAATGATTTGCAGCATACCATTACCGGATGGCCAGGTGGTAAGCCGAATGCCGATGATACCTATCGCCCAGAGCGTGCAACACCATTCCCTAAGAAGGTTATCGTATTCTCTCCACACCCAGACGATGATGTTATCTCTATGGGAGGAACTATCCGCCGACTGGTACAGCAGAACCACGATGTGCATGTAGCTTACGAAACATCAGGAAACATTGCTGTGGGTGATGAGGAAGTAACAAGATTCATGCACTTTATCAATGGTTTCAACCAGCTTTTTGCAGACTCAAAAGACAGCATCATCTCTAATAAATATAAGGAAATCAAGACCTTCTTTGCCAAGAAGAAGGAGAGTGACTTCGATACACGAGATATCCTGACCATCAAGGGATTGATTCGCCGTGGTGAGGCTCGTACCGCTTGTACCTATAATGATATTCCGCTTGACCATGTCCACTTCCTCGACCTGCCATTCTATGAGAGCGGCAAGATAGAGAAGTTGCCTATGACCGAGAAGGATGTAGAGGTAGTGAGAGCTCTGTTGCAGAAGGTGCAGCCGCATCAGATTTATGTTGCCGGCGACCTTGCTGACCCTCACGGAACTCACAAGAAGTGTACCGATGCCGTTCTGGCAGCTATCGACGAAGAGAAGAAAGCGGGTGCAGAATGGTTGAAGGACTGCCGCATCTGGATGTATCGTGGCGCCTGGGCAGAATGGGAGATTGAGAATATCGAAATGTGTGTTCCATTGAGCCCTGAGGAGTTGCGGGCAAAGCGTAACTCTATTCTCAAGCATCAGTCGCAGATGGAGAGTGCTCCTTTCTTGGGTAATGATGAGCGCCTGTTCTGGCAGAGAGCCGAGGACCGTAACCGTGCTACAGCATCGCTCTACGACCAGTTGGGTCTGGCATGCTATGAGGCCATGGAGGCTTTCGTGGAGTACAAGCCATTGTAATACCTTATTAATATATTTAATGTCATGACAAAGTTCAATCGTTTATTAGGCTCGTTTGTAGCCTGTGCAGCGATGCTGGGTGGTATCTCCTCTCCGGCATCTGCTGCCAATATTAATATTATCCCGATACCGGTGAAGACTCAGGTACAGAAAGGTGAGTTCGTATTGCCACAGAAGGTGGTAATCGCTTACCAGACAGCTGAAGGCAGAAATATCGCCCAGTACATGGCAGACAAACTGAAGGCTTCTACAGGTTATGAGGTAACGGTAGGTGGAAAGAAGGGGAATATCTCTATACAGATTTCTCCTTCGCTGAAAATTGCTGAGGAAGGTTATCGCCTTACCGTAACCGCCAAGGGGGTTGTTATCAAGGCGAAGACCGCCAAGGGCGCCTTCTACGGTATGCAGAGTTTCATGCAGTTACTCCCTGCCCAGATAGAGAGCGCAACCCGGGTGGATGGGGTGAAATGGGTAGCACAATGCTGTGATATCCAGGATGCTCCACGCTTCGGCTACCGTGGATTCCATCTTGATCCATGCCGCCATTTCATTTCTGTCGAGAATGTGAAGAAGCAACTGGACCTGATGTCTATGTTCAAGGTGAACACCATGCACTTCCATCTGACGGAAGACCAGGGCTGGCGTATCGAAATCAAGAAATATCCTAAACTTACTTCTGTGGGCAGTATCCGTACCGAGGGCGATGGCTCTCTTTATGGCGGTTTCTATACCCAGGAGCAGATTAAGGAAATAGTGGATTATGCTGCCAAGCGCTATATTACCGTGATTCCGGAAATCGACCTTCCTGGTCACATGATGGCAGCTATCTCTGCTTATCCTTATCTTTCATGCAAAGGTGAGCAGTGGTCGGTGAGAACAGTTTGGGGTGTAGAGGATATCGTGATGTGTCCGGGCAAGGAAGATATGTTCCGCTTCCTGGATGACATCTTTAGTGAGATTGTTCCTCTCTTCCCAGGTAAGTACTTCCATATCGGTGGCGACGAGTGTCCGAAGACGAGTTGGAAAAACTGCCCTGCCTGTCAGAAGCGTATTCAGACTGAGGGCTTGCAGGCAGAAGGAAAGCATTCGGCTGAGGAAAGACTGCAGAGCTACGTTATCAAGCGCATAGAGAAAATGCTGGAGAAGCGTGGCAGAAAGATTATCGGATGGGACGAGATTCTGGAAGGCGGATTGAGTGAGAATGCTACCGTGATGTCATGGCGTGGAACGGAAGGAGGTATCGAGGCTGCCATGCAGAAGCATGATGTCATCATGACGCCGGGCAGCGAAGGTATGTATCTCGACTGGTATCAGGGCGACAGCAAGGTGGAGCCTGTAACCATTCCTAGTCCTCCTAGATATCTGGCTTCTACCTATAATTATAATCCGGTACCTGATACCATCAAGGCGTTGGGACTGGCTCATCATATCTTGGGCGTTCAGTGTAACAACTGGTCGGAATATATGTATTCCAATGCCAAGATGGAGTATATGATGTATCCTCGTGCCATTGCTCTCTCTGAGATTGCATGGTCGCCAGTGAACAGGAAAAACTTCAAGGATTTCTGCCGCCGACTGGATGCAAACTGTGTTCGTCTGGACGAGCGTCATATCCGTTATCATATTCCATTGCCTGAGCAGCCTTTCGGGTCTTGCGATAAGGTAGTTATTACTGGGGATACTGCGGTAACCTTTACCACCTCGCGTCCTATGAAGATGGTTTATACATTGGATGGAAGTACACCAACTCCTTCTTCTGCGGCTTATGCAGAGCCTATCAGGGTGAGTGGAAACACCATCATCAAGATAGCAACCATATTGCCTTCAGGCAAGATGAGCCGTATCAGAACCGTTGATGTTGAGAAGCAAACTTATGCTCCTGCTGTTAAGGTGGAGGGCGCAAAACCTGGGTTGCAGATGAAGCGCATTAAGGGCAACTATCTGAAGGTTGACCAGCTGGAATGGGCTGATGCTGCCTGGGAGTGTGCAAACATCGAGGGCTTGGAGCAGATGAAGATTCAGCAGAAGGATGATGCTGCTACCTTGCGCGGTGCCAATAATTATGCTGCCATCGCTGAGGGCTACATCAATATTCCGGAGGATGGTGTCTATTATCTCTCTTCCCGTCTGGAGCAGGTTTGGATTGATAACAAACTCATGATCAGCAACGAGGGGGATGTGAAAGCTGGTACCAATCATGATACTTCTGTAGCATTGGCTAAGGGATTGCATCCTTTCAAGGTGGTTTTCCTCAGCAATATCGTTGGCGGCTGGCCTTCATGGTGGAGCAGTCTCGGCATTGAAATGCGCAAGGACAGCGAGCAGAAGTTTACACCAGTAGATAACTCTATGTTTTTCAGAAAATAAAAAAACAGATATGAGCATCAGAAATATGGCAAATGTATCGCTTTGCCTCGCCTTGCTGTCTGTCAGCAATGGCGTGGCGGCTCAGAACGAGTCGCGCTGGCATAATGTGGATATCAACCAGCAGAACCGCGAACCTCGCCGTGCTGCTTTCTTTGCATACGAGACCCTTGACAAAGCACAGAGTTTTGACAAGAAAAAGTCGGCCAACTATCTTTCGATGGAAGGCATGTGGAAGTTTAACTTCGTGAAGGATCATAACAAGCGTCCAACCAACTTCTTTGCAGCCAACTATGACGATTCGGAGTGGAAGGATTTCCCTGTACCGGGGCTGTTCGAACTGAACGGTTATGGAGATGCTACTTATAAGAATGTCGGTTATGCCTGGGCTACCCAGTTTGACCCAAATCCTCCTTATATCAGCGAACTCAACAACTATACGGGTTCTTATCGTCGTACCTTCGAACTTCCTAAGGACTGGAAGGGCAAGGATGTCTATTTCCATGTAGGTTCGGCTACCAGCAACCTGACCCTTTGGGTAAACGGCAAGTATGTGGGATATAGTGAAGACAGCAAGGTGGCTGCCGAGTTTAATATCTCCAAGTATCTGAAGCCGGGCAAGAACCTGATAGCTATGCAGGTGATGCGCTGGTGCGATGGTTCTTATTTCGAGGATCAGGACTTCTGGCGCTTTACTGGTATAGCCCGTGAGGTTTATCTCTATGCACGTCCGAAACTTCATGCTGCCGATATCCGTCTTGATGCCGGTTTGATGAATAATTATAGGGATGGTATCCTGAACTATCAGATAGCGCTGAAGGGCGGCAAGACTGATGTGACTGTAGCCTTGTGCGATAAGGATGGCAAGCAAATAGCATCGGCTACCGGAGCTCAGGGTGTAATCAAAGTACCGAAGGTGAAGGCTTGGACTGCTGAGACACCTTATTTATATAAGGTATACATCTCTCTGAAGAATAAGCAGGGGGTAGCGGAGGTGATTCCGCAGAAGGTGGGCTTCCGCAATGTGGAAATCAAGAACGCCCAGTTGCTGGTGAACGGCAAGCCTGTACTGATTAAGGGTGCCAACCGGCATGAGATAGATCCGGATGGTGGATATGTGGTAAGTGTAGAGCGCATGATTCAGGATATCAGAATCATGAAACAGTTGAACATCAATGCGGTTCGTACCTGCCATTATCCTGACGATCCTCGCTGGTATGAACTCTGCGATGAATACGGACTGTATCTTACTGCTGAGGCTAACCTCGAATCTCATGGTATGGGATATGGGGAGAAATCACTCGCTAAGTTCCCTGAATATCTCCAGACTCACATCGAGCGCAATGAAGGTAATATGAAAAGTTTTATCAATCACCCTTCTATCATCGTATGGAGTTTGGGTAATGAGTGTGGTTACGGCATCAACTTCGAAAAGACCTATGACTGGGTGAAAGCGCTCGACAAGACCCGTCCTGTTCAGTATGAGCGTGGCGGTTATGACAGCAAGACAGATATTTACTGTCCGATGTATATCGACTACGAGGAGAGTGAGAAATATTGCAAGAGTGATGGTGTAAAACCATACATCCAGTGCGAATATGCTCATGCTATGGGTAATTCGGAAGGTGGTTTCAAGGAATATTGGGACCTCATCCGTAAGTATCCTAAGTATCAGGGTGGCTATATCTGGGACTTCGTAGATCAGGGCATTCGTGACAAGAGTCCTGTCACCGGTAAGGAAATCTTTACTTATGGTGGAGATTACGGTCGCTATCCGGCAAGTGACTATAACTTCAACTGTAATGGTATCATCGCACCAGACCGCCGTCTGAATCCTCATGCTTATGAGATTCAGTACTATCATCAGAATGTATGGATCAAGGACCTGGATGCGGTGAATGGTGCTTTCAAGGTTTACAACGAGAACTTCTTCAAGAATATCGATGACTTGAACCTGACAGCTACGGTTTATGCCAATGGTGTGAAACTGGCTACTGTAGAGATTCCTGAAACCAAGGGCATAGCTCCTCAGGCTACCAAACTGATCAAGAGTGATGAACTGAAGTATGCGGTGGCTGAGGCTGAATCGAAGCATGCAAAGGAGGAGATTGTTCTTAACTTTGCTTTTGCAAGCGATGGCACACAGCCGCTGGTAGACAAGGGCCAGGTGATGGCTCGCCAGCAGTTTATCATCAGCGATTATCAGTTTGCCAAACCGGCGGTTCCTGCTGTTGCTGCTGTGCCAACCAAGAAGGGTAAGGTGCAGCAGACAAGCAGTATGGAGGTGGAGGAAACCAACTCTTATGTGAAGGTCAGCGCACAGAGAATGTCTGTTACCATAGGCAAGAAGACGGGTATGATAGATTATCTCGATGTAGATTGTGAACCGATGTTGAAGTTCCGTGAGAGTATGACTCCGGAATTTTGGCGTGCTCCTACCGATAATGACTATGGAGCATCTCTGCAGAAGGAGATGAGAGTATGGAAGAACCCGCAGATGAATCTGAAGTCTTTCGACAAAAATGTGAGTAAGGACAATGTGGTGCTGACAGCTCTCTTCGATATGCCTGATGTGAAAGCTCAGCTGATGCTCCGCTATGACATCAGTGCTGCGGGCGAGGTGAATGTTACCCAGAAGATGACTACCGACAAGGAGGTTCAGGTTGCCGATCTGTTCAGATTCGGTCTGCAGTTGCAGATGCCTGCTACTTTCTCTAAGCTCGAGTATTATGGTAGAGGTCCTGAAGAGAACTACGTAGATCGTCATACTTCTGCTTTTATCGGCAAGTACGAGTCTGACGTGAAGGATGAATATTATCCATATATCCGTCCGCAGGAGAGTGGTAACCATACCGATATCCGCTATTTCTCTATCTTCAATCCAACCACCGGCAAGGGTATTACCTTTGAGGGTTATGAACCTATGGAGTGCAGTGCTATCCCTTATCTGGTAGAGGATTTGGATTCTGGTATCGAGAAGACGCATGCATGGGGACAACACAGTGGTGATTTGGTGGATAAGGGACTCGTGCAGTTGCACATCCAAAAATGCCAGTATCCTTTGGGCTGCATCGACAGTTGGATGACCAAGCCTATGGAGAAGTATCGCCTCCATTATGCAGATCGTGAATTTACATTCAAAATAAAGGCAAAATAAAATTTCCGTTATAAAACTCAGATATATGCGGAAATACGGGTATAAGATTAAGTTTAAATAATAAAGTGACCCTAGTTTTAGGGTTGAGAGTTTGTTTTTAGGTTTGCCGCTTGAGGGGTCTTTGGGGCCTTTCAAGCGGTTTTTTTATTGTTTGTTTCAAAATGAAACGAATAATGTGCAATTTGCTTTCATTTTGTTCTGTATTTTAAAAAGAACTATACAAAATAATAACTGAGCGAAAATATTAATATCAAAAAGTAAATAATGTCGTGGAATATTAAGCAAAATGTCGTACCTTTGCACCAGAAAATAAACAAAATGTAAATTAATTAATAGGAGAGATTAACATGAAAAAGATTGAAGCAATCATCCGTAAGACTAAGTTTGAGGATGTAAAAGAAGCTTTGCTTGCCGCCGACATTGAGTGGTTCTCTTACTACGATGTAAGAGGAGAGGGCAAGATGAGACAGGCTCGAATCTATCGTGGTGTCATGTATGATACCAGTAGTATCGAGCGAGTGTTGCTGAATATTGTCGTGCGCGACAAGAACGTAGAGAAAACGATTAATGCCATCCAGGAGGCTGCCCGTACAGGCGAGATTGGTGATGGTCGAATCTTTGTAATTCCTGTGGAGGATACCGTAAGAATCCGTACAGGTGAAAGAGGCGACATCGCTCTCTATAATGCTGAGCAGGAGAAATAAAATGCTAATTGGAGGAGAGAGAATAGTTTTCAGGTTTAAAGAACACTTTAAAGATTTTATGTTATGAGTGTACAGGATTTAGGAATTTCAGTAGATACCGTATGGATGCTCTTGGCAGCCATGTTGGTCTTTTTCATGCAGCCGGGATTTGCCCTCTGCGAGGCGGGCTTTACCCGTAGTAAAAATACAGCGAACATCTTGTTTAAGAACTTTGTCGATTTTATGATCGGTTCCGTTCTCTTCTGGTTCGTAGGTTTCGGATTTATGTTTGGTAGCGATGGCGCCGGTTTCATCGGTATGCCTAACTTCGGCGATTTGTCTTTCTATACAAATGCAGCCGGTCTTCCTACTGAAGGCTTCCTGATGTTTGAAACCGTATTCTGCGCTACTAGTGCTACCATCGTTTCAGGTGCTATGGCAGAACGTACCAAGTTCTCCATGTACTGCGTTTACTCATTCTTCATTTCATTGATTATCTACCCTGTAGAGGGTCACTGGACATGGGGCGGCGGTTGGCTTTGCAACAGCGAGGCAGGTTCATTCATGATGAACACCTTCGGTGCAGCCTTCCATGATTTCGCAGGTTCTGCCATCGTACATAGTGTTGGTGGTGTTCTTGCCTTGGTTGGTGCCATCTGCTTAGGTCCTCGTCTTGGTAAGTATCGCAACGGCAAGAGCACGGCTATCCCTGGTCACAACCTCATGGCTGCTGCCCTGGGTGTGTTCATCCTCTGGTTCGGATGGTTCGGATTCAACCCTGGTTCTCAGCTCGCTGCTTCTGGTGAGGTTAACCGTGTTGCCATCAGTCACGTATTCCTGACAACCAACTTGGCTGCAGTCTGCGGTGGTTTGGGTACCATGTTCACATCTTGGATCAAGTATGGCAAGCCATCATTCTCATTGACATTGAATGGTATCTTGGCTGGTTTGGTAGCCATTACTGCTGGTTGCGACTTGGTTAGTCCATTGGGTTCAGCCATCATCGGTCTCTTGGCAGGTATCATCTTGGTATTCTCTATCGAGTTCGTCGATACCAAGCTTCATATTGATGATCCTGTTGGTGCAAGTTCTGTACATGGTGTATGCGGTATCTTCGGTACCTTGATGACCGGTCTTTTCGCCCTCGACGGTGGTGCCTTCTATGGTGGTGGCTTCGGATTCTTCGGTGCTCAGTGCTTCGGCATTCTCTGCATCGACCTTTGGGCAGCCGTAACAGGTATTATCCTCTTCTGGGGTATCAAGAAGATTGCTGGTCTCCGTGTTGACAAGAGAATTGAGGAAGAAGGTCTCGATATCTATGAGCATGGTGAGAGTTGCTACAACTAAAGATGCTTTCATATAGCGAGCGAGAGAGATTTTTCAGCAGAAGTTTTGGCGAGCAGAGTTATAATTAGTACCTTTGAACAAGGTACGCTGCATCTCAACAATATAAATAAATCGCGATTTATTTTGTATTGTCTTCGATTTGCAGTACCTTTGCTGCCGAAACTTTTAAAAACAAAAATGTATCACATAAAAATAAGAGAATATGAAGAAGATTTTTGATATAAAGAAGATGGGTGCCCTTGCACTCGGTTTGGTTGCTTTTGCTCCTGCTGCTTCTGCTCAGGACAAGGTTGAAACATCGATTGGTGCTGACATCGTAAGCCAGTATTACTGGCGTGGTCAGGATTTGGGAGCAATCTCTTTGCAGCCTACTCTCGGTATCGGTTACAAGGGCTTGTCTCTGACGGCTTGGGGAAGTGTAGGTATCTCTCAGCCAGAGGATACTAAGGAGTTTGACCTTACCTTGGCTTATGAAATCGGTGGTTTCCATATCGGCGTAACCGATTACTGGTTCAACTCTCCTAACGAGAAGTATTTCGCCTATAAGGCACATGAAACTTCTCATGTGTTTGAGGCAAACGTAGGTTATGACTTTGGTCCAGTTGCCTTGAACTGGTACACCAACTTTGCAGGCCATGATGGATTAAATAAGGATGGTGACCGTGCTTATTCTTCATATGTTGAGGCTACAGCCCCATTCAAGTTGGGTGGTTGTGATTGGGCAGCAAGTATAGGCGCAGTTCCATTTGCAACATCTTTCTATGGTGATGCCAATGGTTTTGCAGTTACCAATGTTTCACTGAAAGCTACCAAGGATTTGAAGATTACAGATTCTTTCTCTGTTCCAGTCTTCGCTCAGGTAGCTGCTAATCCTAGCACTGAAAAAGCTTACCTGGTAGTAGGTTTTACTTTGCAGCCATAATAGGCTCTTAGGTTTTACGATATAATCTTACGTTGGTAGGTTTAAGTTTTTATTTTAAATGCCGATAGTTCCACCAAAGAGCTATCGGCATTTCTTTGTGGTATGGGGGTAGAAGGTCGTATATGATGTAAAATGTGCTCTAGAAGCGCTTTATTTATCTTAAAATTAATTGTATTTTACAGATTGTAATCAAATTGTGTATTTTTCTTTTCAATTTATCGTATATTTTAATTTAATATGTGTTGATATGTTATTGTTGTGATAAAGTAAAGACAAAATGCTATTATTTCTTTCTTTATTCTAACAAAAAGTTGTAATTTTGCACCCGAAACATAGCAAAAAGTAATTCTAAGCTTTGTTTTTGCTTGGTTTGCTTCTGAAAAGACGTTGGAACATGCCAAGATGAATAAGAGAGAACAAGAGTTAAAAATAACCGTAAAAGAAAGGAAAAGATTTATGTGTGGAATCGTATCTATCTTCAATATTCAGGAGCAGACTCCTGAATTGAGACAGCAAGCACTTCGCATGAGCCAGAAGATCCGCCATCGCGGACCCGACTGGAGCGGCATCTATTGTGGTGGTTCCGCTATTCTGGCACATGAGCGTCTGAGCATCGTTGACCCAGAAAGTGGTCGCCAACCTTTGTTTGCACCAGATAAGAAACAGGTGCTTGCCGTAAACGGTGAGATTTACAATCATCAGGACATCCGTGCCCGCTTTGCCGGTAAATACCAGTATCAGACGGGTTCCGACTGCGAGGTGATTCTTTCTCTCTATCGTGAGATGCGAGAAGATGCCAACTTTGATACCTTAATATATAAAGGTGAGGATGCACTCCACGCCCGTATCACCAAGATGCTCGAAGAGCTGAACGGTATCTTTGCCTTCGCTCTTTACGATGCCGAGCGTGAAGAGTTCCTCATTGCCCGCGACCCTATCGGCGTAATTCCTCTTTATATTGGTTATGATAAGGATGGAAAAGTGCTGGTAGCAAGTGAGTTGAAGGCTCTGGAAGGTCAGTGCGACCACTACGAGCCATTCCTCCCGGGTCATTATTATTACAGCAAGAACCCTGGCATGAAGCGCTACTACACCCGCGACTGGTTTGAGTATGCTGCCATGCAGAAGAAATATCAGATTGATGATAAGAAGAAGGCTGAAGCCCAGCTGAAGGATGCGGAACCTCAGGAAGAGGCTGCCGTGAAGGAGATTCACGATGCTCTGGAGACTTCTGTAAAGCGCCAGCTGATGAGCGATGTTCCTTACGGTGTATTGCTGAGTGGCGGTCTTGATTCATCTGTCATCTCTGCCGTAGCCGAGAAATATTCTTCTACCCGTGTGGAGAACGGTGGCGAGACCAAGGCATACTGGCCACGTCTGCACTCCTTCGCTGTGGGTTTGAAGGGTGCGCCTGATTTGGCAAAGGCACGACTGGTGGCCGAGCACATCGGAACCGTGCATCACGAAATCAACTACACCATCCAGGAAGGCTTGGATGCCATCCGTGATGTCATCTACTTCATCGAGACCTACGATGTTACCACCGTGCGTGCATCTACCCCGATGTATCTGCTGGCGAGAGTAATCCGCAGCATGGGTATCAAGATGGTGCTTTCGGGCGAGGGTGCCGACGAGGTATTCGGAGGTTATCTCTACTTCCACAAGGCACCTGATGCCAAGGCTTTCCATGAGGAAACCGTGCGCAAGCTGGGCAAGCTCTATCTCTACGATTGCCTGAGAGCCAACAAGAGTCTGGCTGCATGGGGCATCGAGGGCCGTGTGCCTTTCCTCGACAAGGAGTTCCTGGA
>JAJWAL010000084.1:0-8283 GCA_021618535.1 Segatella copri
TTTAATGCAGAAACATTAAATTTTTGTTGTTTTTATAGTCCACTTTATTAAATTTCAAGAAAATCTTTGGCACTTTCACGGATAATCACTAACTTTACAGATGAATTTTGAAAACCAACAAAATATTAGACTCAAGATATGAAGAGTAACGGAAATAATTATTGTGTGATATTGGCGGGAGGTAAGGGCCGCAGACTCTGGCCTTGCAGCCGCAGCAACTATCCGAAGCAGTTTGTCGACTTCTTTGGAGTGGGGCGCACCCAGCTTCAGCAAACCTTTGACCGTATGGCAAAGATCGTGCCTGCCGACCATATATTTATCAACACAAATGAAGAATATGTTCAACTGGTAAAGGAACAGTTGCCTGAGGTTCCTGCAGAACGGATATTGGCGGAACCTATTCATCGCAATACGGCACCTAGCATGGCATGGGCCAATCATCGCATCTCGATGCTCAATCCTGATGCCTGCATCATCGCCACTCCTTCGGATCAGGCTATCTTCAATGAAGATGCTTTCCGGGAAAACGTATTGGAAGGTCTGGCTTTTGTGGCTGAACATGACCGTTTCCTGACGATGGGTGTGAAGCCAACCCGTCCTGAACCTGGATATGGATATATTCAGATGGGTGAAGCTATCGGCAATGGATTGTACAAGGTGCAGTCGTTTACCGAGAAACCGGAAAGAGAGTTTGCCAAGATTTTTGTAGAGAGTGGAGAGTTCTATTGGAATACGGGTTTATTCCTTTCTAATGTGAAGTATCTGCGTGAGTGTTTCTGCAAGATTCTGCCCCCTGTACTCCGTGATTACGATAAACAGTATCCGGAATTCAGTGTGGAGACTGAGAACGCTTACATGAAGGAGAGTTTCTCTTCTTATCCTAATATATCAGTAGATTTCGGAGTGCTTGACAAACCTAGCAATGTCTATATGATGAAGTGTGACTTCGGCTGGGCTGATCTGGGTACCTGGCACAGTATCTACGAGGCGATGCAGAAGAGCAGCGATGACAACGTGGTTATTGACAGCGATGTGATGATGGAGAATTGTCACAACAATGTAATCAAGTTGCCTAAAGGAAAACTGGCTGTATTGAACGGACTGGATGGTTTCATAGTAGCCGAGAATGACAATGTATTGTTGATATGCAAGAAAGAAGATTCTTCTGCCCTGGTGCGTAAATATGTAAACGAGGTGCAGATGAAGAAAGGTGATGAGTTCGTCTAAGCAAGAGCTTATGAAATAAAGATATAAAAAGAGCTGCGAAGCATATTCGCAGCTCTTTTTCTGTTTGAAACTTCTTGCATTTAAAGTTTCTTGAATTCTGTATAAATCTTATCAGCAATTTCCTTGAACTCTTCCTCTGTGAGTTTGAGATGCTCCTTGCGGAAGTTTACATCAGCCTCGCTGTTCATTGGGATGAGGTGGATATGGGCATGAGGAACCTCCAGACCCAAAACAACCTGCGCCACTTTCTTGCATGGGAAGGCTGCCTTGATAGCCTTGGCTACCTTCTTGGCGAAAACCTCAAACTCAGCCAGGTCTTCGTCTTCCATATCGAAGATGTAATCAACCTCCTTGCGGGGAATTACCAGAGTATGACCTTTGCCGATAGGGCTAATGTCGAGGAAAGCATAGAACTTGTCGCTTTCTGCACACTTGTAGCTAGGAATCTCTCCTGCTGCAATCTTTGAAAAAATGCTTGCCATAATCGCTAATCAATTTATAATTAATAATTTATAATTTACAATACATATTATCTTATTTTCTTTTTGATGTCGTTGCATCGGCTACTTTCATTTTCTGTAGAATATATCGGGTAGGCTTACATATAACATAAAAGGAACCGTCATACGGGCATCGCTGCCGATATGATAGTTCCTTTTATTCCGTTTTATTCAAATGAAATCTTGTCGATGCGAAGATTGATGGTGCCGCGAGGAATCTTGATTTCTGCAATCTCACCTACCTTCTTGTTGAGCAATCCCTGTGCGATAGGAGTCTTGATGGAAATCTTGCCTTCCTTCAAGTTTGCCTCGCTCTCGCTCACGATGGTATAAGTCATCTTTGCCTTGTTAGCCATGTTGGTCATCTCTACCTTCGACATAATCTGCACGCTGTCGGTGCTGAGCTGCTTGGTATCGATAATCTTGGCCTCGGCAATGGTGAGCTTCAGGCGATTGATCTTATCTTCCAGATGAGCCTGTGCCTCTTTAGCGGCATCATACTCAGAATTCTCACTTAAATCACCCTTGTCGCGGGCTTCAGCAATTGCGGCTGATGCCTTAGGGCGCTCTACAGATACGAGCTGTTTCAGCTCAGCTACGAGTTTGTCGTAGCCTTCTTGTGACATGTAAGCCATAATTTTCTTGTTGTTTTAATGTTATTAATAATCGGTTGGCAAGTAGCATAAAAAATAAAGAATTCCAGTGCCAGTGGAGCACCGGAATCCTATATCTGTATTTATGTCTCTTGTTTATCCTTTTGTGTATAATCCGAATGCAAAGATAGGACTTTATTTCCGTATCACCAAATTTTTTGGGGGAAATTTTAAAAATATCCTCCTTTTTCCTTCACATAGTTCATTAATTCGCTAAAAATCTGATTATTGCGCAATATCTCCGGGTTGCCTGTCATAATCATCTGCTTTCGGGCACGGGTGATGGCTACGTTCAGCTTGCGGTCGATGATGGCGCCGTCTTCTACGAAACTGTTGCCGGCAAGGAAGTCGAGCTGCCAGATGTTCTGGATGGTAAAGCTGTAGATGATGACATCGCGCTGGCTGCCTTGGTACCGCTCTACGGTATCGATACTGATTTTCTCCAGTTCCGGAATACCGAGCTTTTCGATGCCTTTGCGCACCATGGCTATCTGGTTGCGGTAAGGAACGATGACGCCTACCGTCTTCTTGGCATCGAAACGCTCTCCATAGAAGCGGTGGATGCGGCGAAGCAGGTCTGCCACGATTGCTGCCTCGTTGGCATTGATCTTATCGGATACGTTCGGCTCCTTGCAGAATTTGGATGGAAGGAATATCATGCGGTGCTCCTTCAGCAGGTCGTCGAGCGCATCTTCTGACGGGAGAGTATATGACAGCTCCGTCTCCAACTGATGTGGACATGGCACGGGTTCCAGTTTTTCCCGACGGTAGAACATCCGGTTAGGAAACTCTGCAATCTCGGGATGCATTCTGCCCTGGCGGCGCAGAATGCCGATGAATTCGCTGCGCTCTTCGTGATCTTCCCAATGAATCAGACGTTCGAAGAGGGAGTTGCGGCAGTTGGTAAGACAGATGTCCTGCAGGATGCTCATGTCGATGATGCCATCTTTCTGACTGTCGTTGATGGTAGGAATGCCTGAATCTTGCTCGCTCTGCTGCACCACGGCTGGCAACTGCTTGTAGTCGCCAATGAGGATGAACTTATCTACTGCTGATAAGAGACCGATGAGATTAGGCTCCAGTATCTGGCTCGACTCGTCGATGATGGCAAGCTTGAAGTGCTTCAGCGAGAAGATGAACGGTTTGGAGGTCATCATCGAAGTGGTGCCCACGATTACACGCGTACCTATTATATATTGTTTGATGGCTTCGAGTTTCGGACAGTCGCTGATGGCTTTCTCTATCAGATAAGGGCGGAACCGCTCATCGCAGGAGTACTCGCTGCCGAGGCGAAGGAATGGAATGCCCGAATCTACCAGCATCTCGCAGATTTCATCTACGGCTCGGTTGGTATAGCTCATCAGAAGAATGGAGGATGCAGGCTGCTGAGCCGTCTTGCCTCCCGAGGCGATGCTTTCTGCTGTAGGCATTCCCGTTCCATCGTTCAATGCTTCTTCTACCATAAACTTCAGGGCACGACTGGTCTTTCCTGTTCCCGGAGGTCCCACGAGCAGGAAGTAATCCTGTGCCTGCTTGGCACGGAGAATGATGTCGTCCAGTACATCATCGTAATGTCTGGTCAATGTAAGCGAGGCGTTTCTTTGCGGAGCACGCTGTCCTAACAGCAGGTCGCGTTTCTCCTTGGGTGCACAGATAAACTGGTGCAGGTTGCGGATGCTTCCGCCTGTTGATGCATCGCTCGTTCCATGTTCTATGGCGTAAGGCAGATTCATCTCGAAGATATCGGCATTCTGCTGTCCGTCGGTGAGATGCACCACAATCTCATCGCTGTGAATCTCCTGCAGTACACCTTTATATAATATAGCCTTTCTTACGTCGGGTTCTTCCTTCAGCTTGTAGGTATAGAGATACACCATGTCGCCGATACGGAAGTTGGGCAGGAAGTCCTTTCCCTGGTCGGGCACGCTCAGGGTGATTGTATCATATCCGCTTCCTGCGCTGCTCTGTTCCTTCCGGATGATGTGCAGGTCGGTATAGATATTGCCGGCATCTTTCTTTTCGGCGAGTGGCATGGTCCAGAGGTCGGAACTGGATGTGTTCGTTCCTTCCTGTGCGCCCACCTTGCTGATCATCTGTTCCCGCAACACGAAGGTCATCATGCGGCAGAAGTAAGCCTCCTCTAATGGGGTGAGGTTGTGGAGCGGACTGGTGATGGCTTCTATCTGCGGCTTCAGATACTTGTTGTAGAAGAAGTCCTGGGTACCTGCCACATTCAAAACTTCGGGGGTAAATTCATTCAGTGCATGCTCGAATCCCTCCTTGGCTATCTCGAAGGAGGCGGCAACGAGCTGGTTGCGGTATTCGATGGCCTCTTTGAAGAGCTTTTGGTAGTAAGCTACCACCATCAGTCCGTCTTGCGGCTGATACTTGGAGTAGAGCAGACGGATATTCACGCGGTCGTTGCTCAGCTTGAAGTTGTGCTGCAATACGCCATAGTAGAGCAGCAGCTGCACATAGTGTGGCTCCAGCTGATAACTGTGATAACCCGGATCTACCTGATGGGTTTCGATATTCATGTTGCGTCCCGATTTCTGCTCCACCAGCAGTTTGCAGTCGGTGGTCATCAGGTCCACACGTCCCTGTATGCCGAGGGCTTCGCAGACGAACGAAGGTTCGAGGATGGCTTTCTTCCTGTCGTAAAGACTTTCGCCACGGAAGGCTGACATCTGTGCCTGCGATGCGGTGCGGGGAAAGAGAATATCCACTACCTGCTGCAGATTGAATGCCTGCTGGTTGGCATCGGTATAGAATTTCTTGGCATCAAACCAGGGACAGGTGCAGAACTCCAGGGCTTTCTCCCTGAAATTCGTCTTTATGGTTTCGTTCATCTGATATTTGCCGTTTGTATTGATGATGTCATCCAGCGCAGCACCGGCAAAGTTACCGAGCAGGGTAGCCTGGGTGTTGGCACGGGGCTTCATCTGGTTCAGCAGGTAGAGCAGGGGATGATGACCGAAAGCCGTGAAGCAGGTGGCAATGCTACTGATATCTACCAGATAATCGGGTTCCACCACGATGAGTCTGGGGGTGATGACGGGCTGCTTTACCTGACAGTCGAGCAGGTTGAGCTGCATACCTTCCTTCAGGATATCCCAGAGGTAGGCATGGTCGATATGGTTTTCTTCGTCTTTCAGTTGAACGAGATATTCCTCTTCATCAGCATCCTGGTCAATATCCACGCGGATGAAATCGTTGTCCCAGTTCTTCACGATGCAGCGGATGCGGCGGTTGTTGATTTCCAGTCCTTTCTGATAAGGGCGGTTGGTATGGGGAATGAGCACGTTCAGCTCGTGGGGAACATCTACTCCGAATACGGCAGAGATGAAGATGGCTAGGGCACGTGCATCATATTTCAAATCTTCGCTTGAGAGCGGTTCCTGCGAATTACTGTGCCGGCGCATGGTCTGGATGGCAATCTTGTCTGCCACCTTGATGCCGTGAGCCTTACAGAGATAATCCACCTGGGAGAAAAGGTTACCGAAAGCCTGTTTCGTTTCCTTCACTCCTTCGTGGCAGCAGAGGATGAGCGTATCGTGCATCATCTTGTTGCGTGTCTTCGGCTCCAGTTCGGGGAGTATCAAAAGTTCTCTTACCCTAAGGAAGAGTTCTGTGGCGCTGATATTGTTTTGATTCATAGGCTACAAAGTTACGAAAATTATAACTACTCTTATAATAAAGGTATTTATAATTATTGATAATTAACTGTTGAACAGGAATGCGTATTTAAGGAAATTTAGGGCGTTCGTGCAAAAAATGTAGTAAACTATTGGATGCTCGTGCGAAAAAGTGTATCTTTGCAGCAAAAGTACAAAAAAATAATGCAAGAAATGCTTGCCGTATCATTTCTTTTTTGTATATTTGTAGCCCCCCAATTGAAAAGAAGGGGTATTATTAATCTAAAAATATTAAACAATGACAAAGGAAGAATTGATGCATAGAGCCATTGAGCTCTCAAAGAATAGCGTGAAGACGGGGGGCGGACCTTTTGGTGCTGTGATTGCCAAGGACGGTATTATCATCGCTGAGGCTTCCAACAGTGTAACCATCGACCTCGACCCTACGGCTCATGCCGAAGTGAACTGTATCCGACAGGCTACCCGCAAACTGAAGACCTTCAATCTGGAAGGTTGCGAAATCTATACCTCCTGCGAGCCTTGTCCGATGTGCCTGGGTGCTATCTATTGGGCACATCTCGACCGTATCTATTATGCCAACGACCGGAAGGATGCAACAAAGATAGGTTTCGATGATGAGTTTATCTACGAGGAGATAGACCGCAAGATAGAAGACCGCCACAAGCCGATGATTGCGCTGATGAGAGATGAGGCGCTCGGTGCCTTCCGCATGTGGGAGGAAAATGCGGAAAAGACGGAGTATTAATGAGATAAGATAAAAAGGGAAGGTTGCACGGAATATGAACTGCAGCCTTCCTTTTTTCGTAGATTCTTCTTGTATTCTATCATGCGGGATAGAGAAAAATGGAGAAAAGGAACGATTTCTCAGATTTTCTTTGTAATTTTGTCGCCAAATTCAGAAAAGACCCTGAATTGATGGATAATGGAAATTCTCTAATTATTATAACGACAATGGAACAGTCAATAGAAAATCTCTACAAATTAGACGGCAGAGTGCCCGTAGGTAAAGCACTCCCATTTGGCCTTCAGCATGTGCTGGCGATGTTCGTCAGCAATATTGCGCCAATCATGATTCTCGCTGGTGCGATAGGTCTGGACAGTTCGATGAGCGCCGTGCTTATCCAGAACTGTATGGTCATCGCCGGTATCGGTACCTTGGTGCAGCTTTATCCGGTATGGCGTATCGGTTCTCGCCTTCCTATCGTGATGGGTATCTCCTTCACCTTCCTTTCGCTCGCCATCGCCATTGCCGGTGCTCATGGTATGGGTACTTTGATAGGCGCTGTCATCATTGGTGGTCTGGTAGAAGGAACACTCGGACTTTTCGCCAAGTATTGGATCAAGCTCATTCCGCCTGTAGTAGCCGCTACCGTGGTAACAGCCATCGGTTTCTCGCTCCTTCCTGTTGGTGCCAACTCTTTTGCGGGTGGTCAGGGTGCTGCTGATTTCGGTAGCATGAACAACTGGGTTGTGGGTTCTGTCACTTTGCTGGCTTGTCTGCTTTGTCAGATTTTCGCCAAGGGTTTCTTGCGTTCTCTCTCTGTATTGGTAGGACTGCTGGTAGGTTATATTCTGGCTCTGTTTATGGGAATGATAGATTTCAGTGGACTTTCAGGTCTCTCTATCGTAGCTTTGCCAAAGCTTCTTCCATTCACTCCTGAATTCAATATCGGTGCTATTCTCTCAGTTGTAGCTGTATATCTGGTTTCTGCCACAGAGACGATTGGTGATACTTCTGCGCTCTGCAACAGTGCGTTGAAGCGTGATCCTAAGACCAAGGAGATGGGTGCGGCAGTCTGCTGCGATGGTTTCGTCAGTTCGGTTTCCGGTCTTTTCGGTTGTACTCCTATCACTTCTTTCAGCCAGAATGTAGGTTTGGCAGCGATGTCGGGAGTGGTGAACCGCTTTACTATTGCCATGGGTGCCATCATCATGATTATCGGTGGTATCTTCCCAGCTATCGGTTATGTATTGACTACGATTCCTCAGGCTGTATTGGGCGGCTGTACCATCATGATGTTCGGTAGCATCCTCTTTGCCGGTTTCGGCATGATGGCGCGTACCGGCTTCTCTCAGCGCAACATGGTCATCGTGAGTCTTTCGCTCAGCGTAGGTCTCGGATTCACATCTGCAACAGGTATGTTCAACATCTTCCCAGAGATTGTGCGCACCGTTTTTGCAGATAACTGTGTGGCAGTAGTCTTCCTGCTCGCCGTTATTCTGAACCTCGTGTTGCCGAAGAATCTG
>JAJWAL010000084.1:8383-13824 GCA_021618535.1 Segatella copri
TGTCCTCCCAGTCTTTCGAAGAAGGTGATGATTTCTTCGAAGGTCTTGAATTCATCGCTGCCGTATTCTATCGCTGTACCCATGAAACCATCGCATGGGCGAGGGTCGATGAAGTAATCGCCGTAGAGCAGGTTCTTCTGGTTGCAGAAGATGATGTGGTTGTAGGCTGGGGTAGAGAGATATTCCTCCACCCAGGTCTGTACCTTCGCCATGTATTCATGGTCGTTGGTTGGCGCTGGGGCTACGATGTATACATTATAATGCTCTATCAGCATCTCGTAAGCCTTGTGCATCGAGCTGGTTGCCTTCATGTAACTGTCGTGCAGGGCATCGAAGTCGATGTATACGATAGGGCGCTCCTTGCCGTTCTGCTTGTCGTCAATCCATCGGATTACCGGACAGAGATAGTGGAATGCTACCTTGTCGATGAGGCGGTGCTCGCCATGGAAGTGGATGGCGAGTGGATAATGCTCATGGAAGAGGTCGAAGGTGTGGACCACCGGGTCTTCATCTCCGAAGAGACCATAAACACGCTCCTGTTCCTCGGGAGTAATGTCCTGGAAGCAACGCTCGGTAAAGTCACGGTATTCCTTGATGAGGCCTTTGTTAACCATCAGTTCGTTCACTCCGTCCTTTCTCGGGTTCTGGAATTCCTGCTTGCCGGTCATGCTGCTCATTGTATCGCCCATCTCGAAGGCAGGGTTTACGAGGATGCGGTCGAATCCTTTCAGCAGTTCGGTATACATGCCTCCCATCGAGGTACCGATGATGAGGTCAGGCTTCTCAGTCTCCGCCATCTTCTGCAGCATCTCTATGCCCTCTTCCGGATGTACCGGGATGTCTTCAGCCACGAGGGTGGCATTCGGCATCAGTTCCTGCAACATCTTTACGGTGCCGCTCTGTGCAGAAGAGAGGAAACCGTGAACATACATGATTTTCTTGCCCGCCATGAGGTCGGGGAATTGTTTGATATACGGGTTCATATTCTTATAGTTTTATAGGGGGCATCATATCATGCTCCCTGAACATCTTATTCATTTCTGCTGCAAAATTACGCTAAATTGCAGACAAAACAAAATTATTGGGCGATAAACTTCCTTGTTTGCGAAAAAAGTAGTAATTTTGCACCCAATAACCATATTAAAGTTCAAGTCATAATGGATTTACTGAAAGAAAGAATTATGCAGGAGGGCAGATGCTTTCCTGGTGGAATCTTAAAAGTAGACAGCTTTGTAAACCATCAGATGGACCCTATTCTGATGATGGACTTAGCTAAGGAATTCGTGCGCCTTTTCAAGGACATCAAGTACAACAAGATTATTACTATCGAGGCTTCGGGCATCGCGCCTGCCATCATGGTAGGTTATCTGACCAATCTTCCTGTTGTGTTCGTCAAGAAAAAGCAGCCTAAGACTATGGAGGGTATGATTACCTCTGTGGTTCACTCTTTTACAAAGGACCGCGATTATACGGTTTGTGTGAGCAACAGTTATCTTACTCCTGAGGACCATGTTATCTTTATCGATGACTTCCTTGCCAACGGTAATGCGTCTAAGGGCGTGATGGACCTTTGCGAGAAGGCTGGTGCCAAGATTGAGGCGATGGGTTTCATCATCGAGAAGGCTTTCCAGCATGGTGGTGACTTCCTGCGCAAGGAGGGAATCCGTTATGAGGCGCTCGCTACCGTAGAGAGCCTGGATGATTGCAAGATTGTCTTGAAGTAATACATCTTATTATATATATTAAAAGCCGCCTGTAATAGGGCGGCTTTTTTCTTACTTGACGATATCTGCGGCATAGATTCCCATCGCCTTGTAGCCTGCAGGGTTCGGATGGAGCCAGTCGTTGCTGGCATATTCCCGCTTCATCCTTCTGTCATCATTCGGGTCTTGAAGCAGCTTGGCGAAGTCTAGAATGCCATCTGCTTTCTTTGCCTGACTTCGAATCCAATCGTTTACATAGAGTCGGGCTGCTTCGTGGAAGTGGCTGTAGTAGCCGGCACCCTTGAAAGGCGTGATGGTGCCCAGATAAACTTTCATCTTCCGGGCCTTCGCCTTTCTCATCATTCCCTGTATGCTCTCTATAATCTGGCGGGCTACCGTCTCGCTATTGCCGCTCTTGGCAGCACCTATGTCGTTGATGCCTTCAAAGATAATTACCTTCTTTACGCCGCTCTGCATCAGAATGTCTCGGTCGAAGCGTTCCTTGGCTAGTGCCCCGAAACCGCCCGGCACGGTTACGCGGTTATTGCCGATGCCCAGGTTCAGTACACCCTGGTTGGTTATCTTATGCTTCAGCTGCAGCATCTCCGACATAACATCCGGCCACCGGTTCTGGGCATTATCCGTAGAACATTTGCCGTCGGTGATAGAGTTGCCCATGATGGCGATGGCACTCATGTTGGTGCTCATCGTATACACATCGATGCCGCTGATGTTGTACCAGTGGTTCTCGCGGAAAGCCTTTTCGAAGTTAGAGTGGGCATTGGTTACTCCCTTCATGATATAAGAGGTGGTACGTGAGCCCATGTGGACGGTAGGCACATCGGGAGCCGAGGTGTAGTTGATGGTGATGGCTACGCGCTCCAGGTTCTTGAGATTGAATTTCAGCGCATCGCTCACTATCTGTTTGCCGGCAGGGATGGTAGCCTTGTAGCTGTTGCCGAACTTGAAGTATTGGGCCGATTTGGCATCAATCTTGAAGGAGTCTTTGGCGTGGGCGATATAGATGGAGCGTATCACTACGGGTTGCATCGAGTAGATATTGCTCAGTTTCAGTCTTATCACGTCGCCTCCCACGCTTACTTTTACTATCTGGCGAACCGAACGGTTTGTCATGTTGTTATTATAGGGCATAAACGCTTTCACCACAGTTTGCGGTGCCGTAGCCCAAGTTCCAATCCATGTTTGTGCCGCCATCTGTAGTGTGTATGTGCAGATGAAGCATAGTATCATTATAAATCTTTTCACCTTGTTGTTATAATGATTTGATATTTTCTTCCGATAGCCCTGTGAATTGCATGATTTGCTCTATAGGCAGACCAGCTTGACGCATTTTTAGGGCGATGGCATTTTTTTCTTCAGTTTTACCTTCCGCTCTACCTTCTGCTCTACCTTCCGCATGCCCTTCTAATCTAGCGTTTCCAAGAACGTCATTTTGAATCATGATGGCATTGACATGTTCATCGTAGGCGTGTCGTTCGGCATTCGACATAGAGTAGTATTTCAGCTTCTCGCGAGCTTCTTGCAATCCTGGTGCTTTCGTGTCAGGATTGATGACTCCGTTTTTGAGGTAATCAACCCATTCCTCCAATGGAGACTTGGCAACCTTGTTGAATTCATTGACGCGCACTAGCATATAGGTTGGGAATATTTCGGCAGGCGACTTTCTCACGATTGTATCTTTCTCCTTGGTACTGATGATGAGTTGGTCTTGCGTATGCAGGCCGATAAAATTGTTTTGTCCTACATAGATATAGTCCGACCCTTTGCCAAGGTCAAAATAAAGTATACTAATGGAATATACCTTTTTTACTTCTTTGTAGGTGTTGCCGAGATTGATATGCTCGGTAATAGCCTTTGCCACCCCATAGAGCACGCGCTCCAGATAATACAGCTCACTTGTGTTCTGTATCTCCACGATGATGATGTCCCCTTTGCTATTTTTCGCCTTGATGTCAACTCTGTTAAACTTGTCGTCGGCTTCCTGTTGATTACCCTCGCTTTCCAATATGTCGATAATCTTGATAGGCTCACCGATAAACACTGTAAGGAATCCTTCAAGTACTCCAAAGTTAGCCTTCTGACGAAGCAATCGTTTGATTGCCCAATCAAATCGAATGTATTTATCTTTTAGTTCTTCCATATAGATTTCCTCCTACAATTAATATTCGGTTGCAAAGTTACGTTTTTCTTTTGAAAGAAGCAAGGATTTTTGGAAAAATGTTTGAGTTATTGTACTATCAATGAGTTTATACTTGTACAACAGTAGGTTTATGGTTGTACAACAAAAGGGTATATGGTTGTACAACTAAAGGGTATACAGTCGTACGACTAAAGAGTGTGTAGTTGTACGACAATGGGGTGTTGTCACTAGGCTCGGCAGACCTGCTGACTAGGCTCAGCAGAGCTGTCGAGCCTAGTGGGAATCATCAAGAAGCAGACTGCTTGAACCTCAGATACTGTCTCCTAGAACCTCAGATACTGACTGCTTGAACCTCCTAATCTATATCTTTGCCCCAGCGCAGTCGTATCCTTGTGCCAGATGAGCCGTCTCGTTACGTTTATTCAGCCGCATTGTTATGCTTGCTCAGCCGCCTTGTTGACCATGTTTTTCGTTTAAGGTCTCGATTTGCGACCTTAAACGTGTTGCTTTTGCATACCTTTATCTCAAATGTGGTGCAACTTCTCCGTTCGGCAATAATATTCCAGCCTCAATGAGGAATTTTCTTGCAGCTTCTTTGCTGGCAACCGAAGCCTTTCTTACAGCCTCTAATCTTTCTTGTCTTTTGCTATCAAATAAATCCATATTCTAGCTCTTTATATTATGGGTTTGGATAATCCTGATTGATACTTCTAGGAAGGAAATAACCCTTGATGCAATTAGGATTGCAGACACAAATCTGAATATGATTCTTTTCTCTGAATCCTGCATTAGGATATAGTTCCTGTCCTTCCCAAAATACTCCTTTTACTGAATCGTATGGATGGGCATTGGCATCCTGATTGTATGTTAAAGCAGTTTGTACAACTGCACAATCCAATTTTCTAATCAATAAATCTGTAGAATTTCCGATAGATGTATTCTTCGGTAATTCAATCCCTGATTCTTTATAAACAGTAACCATAGACTCATAAGCAGCCTTTAATTCCTGAAGATATGTGCTATCTGTTAAGTCAAAACAATACCCCAAGTCTATAATTGCACCAACAACTGCAGGCTCTTTGATTTGTGAGTTCTTTCTTTTGGCTAAATCTTTAGCCCATTGCCAAGCTCGTTCCTCATTATTTTCCCAAAAATAGATGCCGTTTCCTAACCAGTCATAGTCATTAGTGCTGGAAAGAAGATCGGTCTTACCAGCAACTACGGCATCAACAACAGACTTGTCGCAGCCATGAAATCCTATTACTAGGTTGGAGCGCCTTGAATATAAAGACTTATCCATAATTATCTCAAATGTGGTGCAACTTCTCCATTAGGTAAAAGAATTCCTGCCCTAATTAAAAAGGCACGTGCTGCTTCTTTACTGGCAGTAGAAGCCTTTCTTGCAGCCTCTAATCTTTCTTGTCTTTTGCTATCAAATAAATCCATATTCTACCTCCTTGTTTTAAAAGTTGAACATTTCTTCTGCAAAGATTATGCAAACGAGCGCAATGTAAGCTTGCTTACAGATTGCCGAGCGCCGCTAATCTTCTGCAAAGATTATGCCAGCGAGTGCAATG
>JAJWAL010000085.1:0-13499 GCA_021618535.1 Segatella copri
CTATTATACCCAGGGCGGTGCCCTGGGCTAGGAGCTTCTGCCCTTTCAGGGCGTGCTGCTTGCGTGTCGGTGACCGTTGGTTCAGGACGTGCTGCTTCTGGAACTTTTGGACCTTCAGGTCGTACTTAAACCACTTGCAGTAATTTCCTTGCAAAGATAAGGCAAAAATCGGGGAATAACGAAAAAATGGAGGAGTTTTTTATCGTTCAATGCGTAAAAAGGGGTGTCATTGCGTAAAAAAGTGGAGAACGGGGCAAAAAAAGAGGGCGTAAAACTTGCGTGGTATTAAAAAAAACATTATCTTTGCAAAAGAAAGAATTTTCTAAGAACTATACATATCTATAATAACCCTTTAAAGATAAAAACTTATGAAGCGATTATTACACATTCAATTCCTATTGGTATTGTTGCTGGCTTTGGGATACTCTCCTCTGCAGGCCAAGCGAATCACACAATGGCAGGCTCAGCAACAGGCCTACAGCTTCTGGGGAAAGCAGATGCCGCAGAAGGCGAAGGCGAAGAGCCGCACGGCTACTACTGCATCGACCTCTGATGCTTACTATGTATTTAACAACGATGCCGGCGGATTCGTCATTATCGCAGGTGATGATGCCGTAACGCCAGTATTGGGCTATACCTCAACGGGATCATTCGATGCCGAGAATCTGCCTGACGGACTGAAGGACCTGCTGAAGAGCTATGAGCGCCAGATTGCGGCGCTGGGCAGCAGCTATCAGGCGAACCAGACAGCCACAAGAGCAGCATTTACAGGCGAAAAACTGCTTAATACTGCGAAATGGAATCAGTATCCTCCTTTCAACAAGTATACGCCAAATAACTATGTAACAGGCTGTGTGGCAACGGCTGGAGCCATCGTAATGAAACATCATGGCTATCCTGCCAAGGGCATTGGATCTCATACTTATACCTGGAACGGCAAGACCCTCTCAGCCAATTTCGAGCATACCTACGACTGGGCAAGCATGCCTGCCGAATATGACGGCACCAACGATGCCGCTTTCGACGGCGTGGCAAGACTGATGTCAGACCTCGGTGTGGCAGTGGAGATGCAGTATGCTGAAGGCGGCAGCGGTGCGTATATCGGCGACCTGGTAACCGCCCTGCAGAAGTACTACGGCTACAGCAAACTTTCGCATCTGATGGCAATAGAAGATGTGGGTGCAGAGGCGTGGAACGGCAGACTGCGCGAGGAGATTGATGCCAACCGCCCTGTGCTCTATGCTGCTTCTGACCCAGCTGGTGGCGGTCATGCCTTCGTAATTGATGGATACAAGGACGAAAGCTTCAGCGTAAACTGGGGCTGGGGTGGCTATTGTGACGGTTTCTACAAGATTGGAGCCTTGAATCCGGAAAGCGTAGGAAAGCCAACGGGCGATAAGTATAATGTAGGTCAATCGGCAGTATTCGGCATGCAGCCATCTGACGGTACGGAAAAAGTCTCTGGCATGGGATTCTTGACAAATGTAGGTGAGTTGCAGATGTTGAATATGAATATCACCGATGTAAAGAAGGGGCAGAATGGTGTCATCTTCAGTGCGCCAATCGGCAATACAGGAGACCAACCGTATACCGGAGAAGCAGCCGTAGCTCTGATGAATGCGAAGGGCGAGATGCGGGAAATTGTATCATCCAGTTCTCAGACTTTTAATAATTTGAGCAGAGGCTCGTATTATCCGTATCTGTCTTTCAGTTTTGTGAGTACAGTGGATGCAGAACCGGGTGATTATCTGGCTATTGTGGCAAAGGAAAAAGGCTCTTCGGAATATATAGAGTTGTATAATCAGAACTTCGAAAGATTGCGCCTGCCGGCAACCGGATATGTGCCTCGTACATATGAGATCAGAACGAAAGTGGGAGAAGGTGCAACGATTAAGCAAGCAGAAACGTGGTATAATCCTTCCACCAATTTCTATAATGGCAAACCTGTTATCGGTGCCTATTACTGTTATTATCTGACGTTAGATGCAGGCATTGCGAACTGTTGCGTTGAATTGAATGGCGAACTGGTTAATGATATCAATTTGGGTACTGACCAGCCGAATTCTTTCAGAGGTATTGAACCGGTTTATACCCTTGAGGTTAAGACTTATCGCAACTATCAGGAAAAGGATACTACAATCAACCTGATGGGGGCTGGAACGCTGAAGCAAGCACTTGCCAACGGAAATCCTGACTATTTTGTATACAGAAATATCAAGGTGAACGGCGAGATTGACAAGCGCGACTTTGATGAGCTGGCAAGTCATTATTTCAAGAGCATCGACCTGAGCGGTGCCAAGGTGGTGGCTTATGACGGCTACAAGGCTGATATGGTTCCTGATTATGCATTTGAAAACAATGCTTATCTTGAGCATTTCAAGATGCCAGCCGGCGTCAGAGAGTTAGGCTTCAATGCTTTCAGGGCAACCAATCTGAAGGAGATTGATTTGCCTGAGACGATAGAGGAGTTCGGCCGCAACACATTCTATGCCTGCTTCGAATTGAAGGATGTATATATGCGTCATAAAGAGGCACCTTACTGGATAAGCTGGTGTGTATTTGCCAACAAGAGCAGTAAGTTGTATCGCACGCTGCATCTCTATCCGGGCAGCAAGGCGAAGTATGATGCTCATCAGTATACCAAGAACTGGATTAAATACTTTGATAATGTGGTAGAGGATTTGGAGCCTACCGGCATCCATTCAGTAACATTGGATAAGAATACCGCCCCTAAGGCCATTTACGACCTGAACGGCCGCAGAATACAAAATGTTCCATCTAGGGGTATCTATATCCAGAATGGAAAGAAAATCAGCGCGAAGTAATGTTGAATGTTGAGTGTTGAATGTTGATTATTACAATTAAAAGATAAAAATCCCCTGGTGCTCTCTGTGGCATCAGGGGATTTTTTTTTGCAGTAAGATACGCAAGTACGCCAGGCATTTCACCCTTCCTGCATTACGAAAAGAGGAGCGTAATCAGCGGGATGGTGATGATGCTGCCAACCGTGGTGATGAACGTCATCTCGGTGATGAGCGAAGGATTGCGGCCGTATTTCAGACAGAACATCGTGCCGAAACTCGCTACGGGCATCGCAATGACAACCGTATTGATGTCGTTGACCTGATCGCTTACACCACATACCTTGAACAGAAAATAAATGCTCAGAGGTACTACCACAAGACGCAAGAACGAGGAGAGGTATACCTTAGGACTGCCGATAATCTCCTTCACCGGCAACTTAGCCATCGAGGAACCGATAATCATCAGGGCTGCAGGAACCGTAATGTTGCCCACCATCGTTACCGGACGCGCAATGATATCCGGCGTATGTACCCCGAAAGCTACCAGGAGGGCGGCAATGAAGGCACCCAGAAGAGCCGGAGAAAACAGCACCTTAGGATTGAACTGCTTGATGCTGTACTCGCCCTTGATGAGCATTACACCTGCCGTAAAAATAAAAAAGGTGTTCGGCATGTTGAGCAGCGCGGCATAAAAAATGGCCTTCGGACCGAATATGCTCGAAACGATAGGGTAGCCGATGAAACCTACGTTGGCAAACATCAGCGCAAAACCTATCATGCCCTGGTCATCATGATTGCGCGTGATGAGACGCGGCACCCAGAAACCGAATACCAGCAAAAGGATGTAGGTAAGGAAACCTACGCCCAGGAGGGGAAGGATGAGCGTGCGGTCGGGCAGCTCATCGCCCATTACTGACGAGAGCACCAGCAGAGGACAGGTGATATCTACCACCATGCTGGATAGCTTCTTGTCAAACTTGTCGCCCATATATCCCAACTTGCAGGCGACGTAACCTAAAATCACGATGATGAAAAGTATCACCATCACTTCCAAATTCTCCATTTATCCTGAAAAACTATACCTTATATATATATGTATGCCGGAATCCCGATATTCTCTCGGAATTTCCGGCAAAAATGGGTTAATCGATAAATCGCCTGGTAATATCTCCGTAGTTCTCGATGCGGCGGTCGCGGAGGAATGGCCACCAGCGGCGCACATTCTCGCTGTGCTTCAGGTCGATATCTACCACCAGGCTCTCTTCTTCCTGATCGCTGGCACGGTAGTAGAGCTCGCCCTGAGGACCGGCTACGAAACTGCTGCCCCAGAACTGGATGCCCTCGGTCTGACCGCTTGGATCAGGCTCGAAACCTACGCGGTTTACGGCGATGACCGGCAATCCGTTGGCTACGGCATGGCCCCGCATCACGGTAGTCCACGCCTCGCGCTGGCGCTGCTGCTCCTCCTCGGTATCATAGGTAGCGTAGCCGATGGCGGTAGGATAGATGAGCATTTCGGCTCCCTGCAGCGCCATCAGACGGGCTGCTTCGGGATACCACTGGTCCCAGCAAACCAGCACGCCGAGCTTGCCTACAGAGGTCTGGATAGGGTGGAAACCGAGGTCGCCCGGAGTGAAATAGAACTTCTCGTAGTAGGCAGGATCGTCGGGGATGTGCATCTTGCGGTATTTTCCGGCTATGCTTCCATCCTTCTCCATCACTACCGCCGTATTGTGGTAGAGGCCCGGAGCGCGGCGCTCGAAGAGGGAGGTGACGATGACGACGCCGAGATCCTTGGCAAGCTTGCCGTAGAAATCGGTCGAAGGACCCGGAATAGGCTCTGCGAGGTCGAAGAGGTCAACATCCTCTACCTGACAGAAATAGAGGGAGTTATGAAGCTCCTGGAGCACGATGAGCTCTGCGCCGCGATGGGCGAGGTCGATGATGCCTTCTGCCAGGCGCTGCTTGTTGTTGGCGATATCTGCCGTATTATGAAGTTGTAATAAACCGACTTTCATTTTTTGCTTTTAATGTTAAATGTTTAATGTTTAATGTTAAATGTTGAATGTTGAGTGTTGAGTGTTGAATTTTGAGTCTCTGAGGGCTCCTTCGGGCAACTGCATGGTGATGCAGTGGATGCTGCCATGCTGGCGGATGATGGTCTGCGAATCTACGCCGATGATTTCGCGGTCGGGGAAGGCGAGCTGAATCTGCTTGCGTGCCTCCTCGTCCTTTTCCGGCTGATTATAGGTTGGATAAATCACCGCCTTGTTCAGTATCAAGAAGTTGGCATAGGTGGCAGGCAGGCGGTCGCCCTCGCTCTCCGGGTTGGTGGTGAGGCAGTCGCCCTCATCATAGATAGGGTCGGGCATCGGCAGTTTGAGCAAGCGGTAAGGGTATCCCTCCCAGGTGAAGAGGCTCTTGAGCTGCTTCTCCAGCGCCTGGAAGTCTTCATACTGCTCATCTTCCGGATTATCGCAGCCTACATATAATAAGGTGTCGTGTGGAGCCACTCTCACGATGGTGTCGATGTGGCCGTCGGTATCATCGCCTATCAGATTGCCGTGATCCAGCCAGACGACTCTCTTGAGCTGGAAGAAAGTCTGCAGCAGATGGTCGATGCTGTCGTGGTCGAGCGGCTGGTTGCGGTGAGGCGCCAGCAGGCACTGTGAGGTGGTGAAGAGTGTACCCTTTCCGTCACTCTCGATGCTGCCTCCTTCGAGCACGAAGCCCTGGTGGTTCTCTATATCGGCATTGAAGGCTGCCTGATAGTATAGTTGCAGGGTGATGGCATTATCCTTCTCCCATCTGAACTTTTCGCCCCAGCCGTTGAACTTGAAGTCGAGTATGCGGTAAGGCACCATCCAGGTGTTCTGCTTTTTGCGCAGCACCATGGTGAGGGGTCCGTGGTCGCGCACCCAGGTATCATTGCTTTCTACCTCGTAGAGCAGCACGCGGCTCATCTGTTCGGCAGAGAGCTTTTTCTTGAGCTGGTATCGGGTGGCAGGCACATCGGGTGTAGCCACAAGCAGCTGCTCGTAGCGCGTGATGATATCTGCCAGTTCGAGATAAGTATCTGTAATTTCAGGCAGATACGGCTTCCAGTCGGTGCCGGCATGTGGCCAGGTGAGCATGATGGCGCTCTGTGGCTCCCATTCGGCAGGGAGTGCGAAATCGCAGGGTAATGTAGATTGATGCATAAGCTATACTATTTTTATGATACGATGTTCTATACCAATTTATTATACTCTGTTCTTCATCGGGAACCTTTCCTTGGGGACGGGCTCCGTTCTGCTTTTATGAAGTATGCTTGCAAAATTAATAAAAAATCTACAACTATCGGCTGTTTTTGTGAAATATTTTGCGCAAAAGCGAAACTTTGTATTAAAAAAGTTTAAACAGAGGGCTGTATGGAGATAAAATCGGGGAAAAATGAGTAACTTTGCAGTCTAAAAATAAAATATTGAATAGGAGCGTGAAAATAAAACAGGTAGTTGATGCCCTTGAACATTACGCGCCTCTGCCCTTGCAGGAAGGATATGATAATGCCGGCCTGCAAGTTGGATTGACAGAGGCGGTAGAAATGTCAGGGGCATTGTTGTGTCTTGACGTTACTGAAGCCGTGGTAGACGAGGCCATCCGGAAGGGATGTAACCTCATCGTGAGCCATCATCCGCTGATATTCCGCAAACTGGCGAGAATTTCGGATGAGAACTACGTGCAGCGTACCGTGCGCAAGGCGATTAAGAATGATATTACCATCGTGGCGATGCATACCAACATGGATGCGGCTGCGGGCGGCGTGAACTTCAAGATTGCCGAGAAACTGGGACTGCGAAACGTGCAGTTCTTTGCTGGCGAGAAGGAAGTGGACGGCGTGAAGGGTGGCGAAGGCGTCATCGGTGAGGTGGCTGAGGACCTGGCAGCCGACGACTTGGTGCTGATGCTCAAGGAGCGGTTTGGCGTGGAGTGCGTGCAGTGCAACCAGTTGCTTCGCCGGCCTATCAGGAAGGTGGCACTCTGCGGTGGAGCAGGTGCTTTCTTGCTCGACGCAGCCATCAAGGCAGGTGCCGATGCCTTCATCACGGGCGAGATGAGCTATCACGAGTATTTCGGCCACGAGCAGGAGATACAGATTTGCGTCATCGGCCATTATCAGAGTGAGCAGTTTACGGGCGAAATCTTCCGCAGCATCATCCAGGAGAATTTCCCTGATGCCAAATGCTGCATCTCGGAGATAAATACGAATCCGATATTGTATTTATAGGCTGGAAGGGCGCAAGCCTCATTCAACATTCAACATTTAACATTCAACATTAAAAAAAATAAAGTTATGGCAAAGAAAGATCCTACAGATTTGACAGTGGAAGAGAAGTTGAAGGCTCTCTATCAGCTTCAGACCACCTTGTCTGCAATTGATGAAAAGCGTGCGTTGAGAGGTGAGTTGCCTCTCGAAGTTCAGGATTTGGAAGACGATATTGCTGGTCTTACCACCCGTATCGAGAAAATCCAGACCGATATTGAGCAGTTTGACCGCGCCATCGATCAGAAGCAGCACGAGATTGAGGAGGCTCAGGCTAGCGTGGAGCGTTATAAGAAGCAGCTCGAAATGGTTAGCAACAACCGCGAGTATGATACTTTGAGCAAGGAAATCGAGTTCCAGGAGCTGGAAATCGAACTTTGCAGCAAGAAAATCCGCGAGGCGCAGCAGACAATCAACGAGCGCCTGTACGACCTTCACAAGGCTGAGGACCAGAAGGCAGACCGCGAGAAGGGCTTGGTAATGAAGCGTTCTGAGCTTGAGTCAATCATGGCTGAAACCCGTGAGGAAGAGGAGAATTTGAAGGAGAAGGCATTCGAGCTCGAGAAGAAGATTGAGCCACGTTTGCTCCAGAGTTTCAAGCGCATCCGTAATGGTGCCCGCAACGGTTTGGGTATCGTTTACGTGCAGCGTGATGCATGTGGCGGTTGCTTCAACAAGATTCCACCTCAGCGCCAGCTCGATATCAAGATGCACAAGAAGATTATCCCTTGTGAGTATTGTGGCCGTATCCTCATCGACCCAGAATTGGCTGGTGTTAAGATAGAGGCTCCTAAGAGCGAGGAGAAGCCAAAGCGCAAGCGCGCTATCCGCAAGAGAAAGACTGAGGATGAGGATTAATTCTTCCTCCCTTTCCCGCTCTTTTCGGATGATTATCTTCTGAAAAAGATACGATAAGATACAATGAAGGCTCGCCAAAATTGCTTGGCGAGCCTTTATTTTTTTTCGTTTTCGTTTTCTGGCAGCTGAGACATTTGTCTTAACTCCTTAACTCCTTAACTCCTTAACTCCTAATCAGAAATCTAGAGCCCTCTAGCCTTGTAAATGCGGTCTTTGGCGTCGTTGATTTCCTGGAATTTCTTCTCGGCTGCACGGCGCACATCTTCGCCTAGGGCTGCTACCTTGTCAGGGTGATGCTTGAGCGCCATCTTGCGGTATGCGGCCTTCACCTCATCGTTTGAGGCGTCAGGACTGATGCCCAGAACACGGTAGGCATCATCCAGACTGCCTGCTGAAGAAGCCCCGCTCTCCAGGTTCAGCATCTGGTCTACATCCTCGGCAGAAAGCCCCATGTGGATGGCCATCTCCTTGAGTGCCAGAATCTCCTGAGAATTCACAACTCCATCGGCCTGGGCTATCATGACGAGGAAATTGAGCAACTGCAGGCGCTGTTCATACATCATGTTGGCACGTATCTGATGACAGCTGTCCTGTATCACCGAACGGTACTGCTGCATGCCCATCTGCTTCTGCTGTTCGAAGAGTTTGAGGAGGATTTCCTCGCCCTGCTGCTTGGCTGCCTCGCCGAAATTCTGACGCAGGAAGCGGCGCACCATCTCCATCTCGGAATGCATGATCTTGCCATCTGCATTGATGATGTAGGAGCTGAGCACCAGCAGCGAAAACATGAAGGAGTTTCGCTCTCCCTCATAGCTCTGCTGGCGGCTGTAGCCCTGGTTGCCGTAGCCCTGGCGGCCGTTGTGCTGTTGGCCGCTGTAGGCATCGTAGGCGTTGTTGTAATGGTGGTCGCCGTCGCGGTTTACCGCATCCAGTCCGTGCTCAAAGAGGGAACCGAGGGCATAACCTGCCAGGGCTCCCAGCGGACCGGCTGTGATGAAACCGAGCACACCACCAATCCATTTACCTGCTGCCATCTTTTAGTTGTTGAAATAGTAGAGGAAAGAAGCGATGCCTGAGAGGGCTGGCTTGCGCTGACCTTCTATTTCGATGTCAAACTTGATGCTGGTCTTGCAGATGCCACGGATGTTCTGGATGTCGTGGAGAGTGGCTACCAGGCGCACGCGTGAACCGGTGATGACTGGTTGACCGAACTTCATCTTGTCCATGCCGTAGTTTACGAGCATCTTGAGGTTGTTTACCTCGATAATCTGCTGCCAGAGGTATGGGAGTACTGAGAGGGTGAGATAACCGTGAGCGATGGTGCTGTGGTAAGGGCTCTCTACCTTGGCGCGCTCTACGTCTACGTGGATCCACTGTGGGTCGAGTGTAGCGTCTGCGAACTTGTTGATACGGTCCTGGTCAATCTGCAACCAGTCTGATTCTCCTAACTTCTCACCGAGGTGAGATGCAAATTCCTCGTAGGAATTGATTACTAATTTTGCCATTTCTTATTTTTCTCTTTATTATAAATATTATTGTTTTCCTATATTCCGTCTTCAGCTTCCAGCTTTCAACTGTTAACTTTTAACTATTAACTTTCAGTTCAGATCAGTCTCTTCTGAAAATATCGCGGGTGTAAACCTTCTCTTCTACATCATCCAGGCATTTGTCATACCGGTTGGCGATGATGGCCTGGCTCTGCTGCTTGAAGGCATCCAGGTTGTTTACGATGCGGCTTCCGAAGAAGGTGGTTCCGTCTTTCAGCGTAGGTTCGTAGATGATAACCTGCGCGCCCTTTGCCTTGATGCGCTTCATCACGCCCTGTATGCTGCTCTGGCGGAAGTTGTCGCTGTTGCTCTTCATCGTGAGGCGGTATACGCCGATGGTGCAAGGCTTCTCTTCCTCCTCGCTGAAGTTGTTCTGGTTGGCATAATCGTAGTAGCCAGCCATGTTCAGCACGCGGTCGGCGATGAAATCCTTGCGGGTGCGGTTGCTCTCTACAATTGCCTGAATCAGGTTCTCAGGTACATCGGCGTAGTTGGCGAGCAACTGCTTGGTATCTTTCGGCAGACAGTAGCCGCCGTATCCGAAGGAAGGGTTGTTGTAGAAGGTTCCGATGCGAGGGTCCAGACCCACTCCGTCGATAATTGCCTTGGTGTCGAGGCCCTTCATTTCGGCGTAGGTATCCAGCTCGTTGAAGTAGCTCACGCGCAGGGCGAGGTAGGTGTTGGCGAAGAGTTTCACGGCTTCTGCCTCGGTAAGTCCCATAAACAGGGTTTCTATGTCTTGCTTGATGGCTCCCTCTTTCAGCAGTTCTGCAAAGGTGCGGGCTGCCTGGTCCAGTCGCTCATCTCCGTTCGGTCTGCCCACGATGATGCGGCTCGGGTAGAGGTTGTCGTAGAGTGCCTTGCTCTCGCGCAGGAATTCGGGCGCGAAGATGATGTTCTTGCTGCCCGTCTTCTGGCGGATGCTTTCGGTGTAGCCTACCGGGATGGTGCTCTTGATGACCATGATGGCATCGGGATTCACCTGCATCACCAGGCGGATGACTTCTTCTACGTGCGAGGTGTCGAAGTAGTTTTTCACCGGATCATAGTTGGTTGGTGTGGCGATCACTACGAAGTCGGCATCCTTATAGGCTTCTTCTCCATCGGTTGTGGCTCTGAGGTTGAGTTCCTTCTCAGCCAGATATTTCTCTATGTATTCGTCCTGGATAGGTGAGCGGCGGGAGTTGATGAGCTCCACCTTTTCGGGTATCACGTCTACTGCCACCACCTCATGATGCTGGCTCAGCAGGGTAGCGATGCTCAGGCCTACATATCCTGTTCCGGCTACGGCGATTTTTATCTTTTTATTCTCCATTTCTTTCTGTTCTTTTAAGATAGGCTGCCTGCGGGCAGTTTTTATACCTTAATATATATATTATCTGCAAAGATAATGCAAAAGGAGGAGACTACAAAATGAAAATGGGTTTTTTATTAAAAAATAACGCGGAAAAGAGGATGGGAGAGAAAGAAGCGACCCAAAAAGGAAGAGAAAGGAGTGCTCAAAAAGGGAGAGGAAAAGGAGGCAGAAAAAGGCCTCCAAAATTCGCGAATTCTAAAACGGATGGCCGGTTGGCCAGAAATTCGCAAATTTTGAAGGCTGGAGAAAGGGAAGAAACAGATGCAAGCAGCACGCCCTGAAAGGGCAGAAGCTCCTAGCCCAGGGCATCGCCCTGGGTAATTACGGACGCAACCTTGTCGCCCTGTAAGGGCAAAAGCTTTAAAAAATCCAGGCATTCCTGCACCCTTATAATGTCAATAAATCGGAATAATCGGGAATAGTCTCTAAAAATACATATTTTTTACTTTCATAATCCATCTTGCAGATGTAATGCTCCAGCCCGTTGCTCACCACCAGAAAGTCGACATGGAGCAGAAGATTGTAGACCGAAATCTGGTCGAACACTTTCTGCGTGATGGGGATGTGAGGGGCTTTGTACTCGATAATCATGCGGGGCTGCAGCTCACGGGAGTAGAGCACACTGTCGGCGCGCAGCACCTTGTCGCCACATTTCAGCTGGATTTCGTTGGCGAGCAGCGAGGCAGGATACCCCTTGTGCTCGATGAGAAAATGAACGAAATGCTGGCGCACCCACTCTTCGGGAGTGAGCGTGATGAACTTCCGGCGCAGCACATCCAGTATCTGGGGATGCTGTTTTGAGCCCGAAACCTTGATGTCGAAAGATGGCAAATTTAAGCGAATCATTTTTCTATACCTTATTATATATAGGAGTTATATTTCTTTCTTTTCTGTTTTCGATATGGTTTCTTTTCTTCTTTTAACCATACCTCATTTTCAAAAACTACCTCTTTTATATAGGCAGTTCAATTTATTTTTTGTAACTTTGCAGTCGAAGTGCAGCTGAAAACTGCACCTCAGAAAACTGCGAACCTGGAGGCGGAGCAAATGCTTGTCCGCACCCCCGGAGTTTGCTGGGTGCAAAGTTACAAAAAATAATCCAATGGTAGAAAAGAAAAGTGCAATAAGTTACGAGTCAATCATGAAAGATTTGAAGGCTCGGAAGTATTCTCCCGTCTATGTTCTGATGGGCGAGGAACCTTTTTATATAGATAAAATCTGCGACTACATTTCTGAAAATGTGCTCCAGCCTGAGGAGCGTGACTTCAATCAGACGGTGGTTTTCGGAGCAGATGTTACGGGTGCGCAGGTGGCAGATTTGTGCAAGGGCTATCCGATGATGTCGGAGTATAGAGTGGTGGTGGTGAAAGAGGCTCAGAATTTGCGGAATTTGGAAGCACTCGAGAAGTACCTCGAAAATCCGGTAAAAACGACCATCCTTGTTTTCTGTCATAAAAACGGCAAGCTCGACAGTCGTAAAAAGTTTTCTGCCCTCGCTGCCAAGGCGGGTGTGGTTTTTGAAAGCAAAAAGCTCTACGACCGCAATCTGCCGGGCTTCATCGAGACTTATCTCAAGACCCGCAAGGCGACCATAGAACCCAAAGCTACCCAGATGGTGGCTGATCATGTGGGAGCAGATTTGCACCGACTCACTTCCGAGCTCGACAAACTGCTCATTTCTCTTCCTGAGAACGACCGGCGTGTTACTCCGGAGATTGTGGAGCGCGAAATTGGGGTGAGCAAAGACTTCAATGCCTTCGAGCTGAGAAGTGCCATCATCAACCGCGATGTGTTCAAGGCAAATCAGATAATAAATTATTTTGACAGCAATCCGAAGAGCGGTTCTCTCTTCACGCTTCTCCCGATGCTCTTTACTTATTTCCAAAACCTGATGATTGCTTATTATGCACCTAACAGGCAGAACGAAAATGAGCTCGCAAAATTCCTGGATTTGCGCGGAGCTTGGGCGGCGCGCGAATATATTACAGGAATGAGGAACTATACGGGCGTGAAAGTGATGGCGATTATTGAGAAGTTTAAGGAGGTGGATGCGAAGATAAAGGGACTGGATAATCCATCCACTCCGGTAGGTGAACTGATGAAAGAACTCATCTTTTTTATCCTTCACTGATGCTGAAGAGCGAGGTGGGGGAGAGTAGGCGAGCTCCTGCTGAGAGTTTTCTCTTGGCAGGAGCTCGTTTCCGTTTTCGGCCTTCTTTGCCGCCTGTTTCCAGAAAGCAGCCAACTAGCGTTTAGCATTATAAATTTGCCCCAAATAGGGGATTTTCGGCTCTTTTTAGGGCGCTTACCTGGGCTCATTTTGGGCGATTTTTGGGCAAAAATGGGGGATTTAAGCGATTTTTCGAGCTAGATGCCCATTTTCCGGTTTCGCCTGAAAATAGACTTAACTTTATTGGTTATCAGTAACTTACATAAATTAACCCTCTTCATTACTCGCGAATTTGCCCGTTTCCTTGCCGGTGGGCTTGAAAACGCTAGAAATGGAAAAATTTGCCATTTCCTGTTGTCTGAAATTTGATGTTTGCATTTGTTAAGGTTTATGTTTCCTAAGTTTATGTTTTTAAATTCATAAATCAAAACGGGTGATTTTGATTTATAAGCATAAATAC
>JAJWAL010000086.1:0-13388 GCA_021618535.1 Segatella copri
CCACTCGTAGCCATGGCTATGTCGGTAATATCAAGTACATCCTGAATTTCCTGACTTGTATTGGTAGAATCGTCAGTTGGCTTGTTGATACCAATATGCCAAGGCACTTGTTTCTCGCTAACACCGTTTACTACAATTTCTCCACCAATCTCAACCATAAAGTTGCTGATACCTTTCTTTTTCAGGAATCTGGCAACAATGTCGCTGCCATATCCTTTGGCGATAGCAGAACAGTCAAGCATGATCTTAGGATTTTGCTTGATGATGCGTCCCTTTTCCAGGGCTACTTTCTCATAACCAACCAGCGTTTTGATACTGTCTATCTTGGCTTTCGTAGGAGATACCCCCTGCTTGAATCCAAAGCCCCAGAGGTTTACCATTGGGGCAACCGTGATATCAAAGGCTCCATTGGTTTCTTTTGAGATGCTTTCTGCCATGCGGAATACTTCGGTAAACATTTCGTCTACTTCGATATCTTTACCTTGGTTTACCTGTGTGATGACAGAGGTCTTATTGAAAGGAGACAAGGATTGGTCTACCTTCTTGAGTTCTGTTTCTATCTCTTGCTGGTAGTTGGTATCACTCTGATAGGTAATGTGATAGATGGTGCCAAAGATAAAGCCGGTATCTTTCTGATAGGGCGTATTATGCTGCTGACGTATGATAATGATGGTACCAACGATAAGTATCAACAGAAATGGAATTTGCCAGATAAGTTTCTTTTTTTTCATTCTTTACACATTATTAAGTCTTTAAATCTCTAGGGTTACATTGAATGTTCCGCCAAGGCGTGAACCTCCCTGTTTACCGTAGCCTGGCACATACCAGGTGTTGCCTAATTCTCCATCGTTCTTGAAGAGGCGGCGTTTGTATCTGAAACTCCAGCCCATACGGACGGGACCCCAGATTTTGGCATCAATACCTATTACGCCTTCCAGCCAATGATAGTTGCAGGAAATGCCGTTACCTCCATAGGACGTTTCGCCGCCCCATACTGGGTCTGTAACGGGTGGGGCGCTCAGGTCATATTCATAATAGGTGCAGGCATAACGGAAACCGCCAAACAGCCGGTAGTCGTCGTGTTTGTTCTTCAGAAGATTCCAGTCTACACCTAATCTGAAATAGGGAGCGCTGGTCTTGTAGGTGATTTGGGTTGCCTCATCGCTGGCATCTGCCTTTCCATAACCCAATTCGAAAACAGGATAATACTTGTCTTTCAGATTGATACGGAGAGATGCTTCGTACTGCCCATAGTCGCTAACCATCAACTGTACGGGACCTATCAGATCAACTCCCACAGACATACCTCTAAAAAAAGGTATAGTATCAGGCTGCTGCTCTATGATCTTCTTCTTGCTTTGGGCCTGACAGGGGAGAACAGCAAATAGGGATAGCATACTAGTTGCGGCTGCCAAAATATATGTAGAAATGTGCTTTGGATGCATCATAATTTACCTCTTTTTGATTGATGACTATTGAGTCAATATAATTGTGAGTGGTCTTAACATCGGTTATCGTATGGAAGAACGATGGACTGCAGTCTACCGACTCAAAATGAGAGCGGTTTTCCTTTGATACAGTCACGGTGTCCTTGAATACTTGCTTCGATAGGGTATGTATCTCGAAAAACAATACGTCTTCATTCAGGCTGTAACTCATAGGCAGACTGAAACTGTCTACGTTTACATCCTTATTGATCAGCACACTATCTGTTCCTGCTATCTTTTTAGTAGAAATCGTTAGCGTGTCTTTTAGCGTTTTATTGTCGCCCATCAACTTGTATTTGGTATATACAGTATTGTTGAGTGGGCAGTCGAGAGATGTACATCCCATCATGGCTAGAACCATGAAAACGACGAAAGGTATTATTTTCCGCATCTTATTTCTTTTTCTATTTGATAATCGTTACGGTTTGGGTTCTGGCGGCTGATAAGGTCGCCCAGGAATCCGGCAAGGAACAGCTGGCTACCCAAAACCATCGCTACAAGAGCAATGAAGAAGTAAGGTGAATCGGTAATGAGATGTCCGTAGATGCCGTTGTGCAGGTCGATGGCCTTGTCTATACCTAAGCCGATGAGCGATAGAAAGGCTACGAAGAATACGACGCTACCCAGGAAGCCGAATACGTGCATTGGCTTTTTGCCAAAATTGCTCAGGAACCAGAGAGTCATCAGGTCAAGATAACCATTTACAAAGCGGTTCCATCCCATAAACTTTGATTTGCCGAACTTTCTTGCCTGATGATGAACAGGCTTTTCGCCTATCTTGGCAAAACCTGCATTTTTGGCTAGATATGGGATATAACGATGCATCTCACCATATACCTCGATATTCTTAACTACGTCGAGGCGATAAGCTTTCAAACCGCAGTTGAAGTCGTGCAGATTGTGAATGCCGCTTACTTTGCGTGCAGTAGCATTGAAGAGTTTGGTAGGGATGGTCTTGCTTAGAGGATCTCCTTCTTTACGGTTCTGCTTGTAACCTGACACGAGGTCGTATCCCTCTTTCATAATCATCTGGTAGAGTCCCGGAATCTCGTCTGGAGAATCCTGTAGATCGGCATCCATGGTGATGACAACATCGCCCTGCGCTTCTTTGAAACCACAGAAGAGTGCTGGGCTCTTTCCATAGTTTCTGCGGAATTTGATACCCTTTACTTGCTCGTTCTTCTCAGCAAGTTCTTCTATGACGTTCCATGAACGGTCGGTAGAACCGTCGTTCACAAAGATGACTTCATAAGTAAAATCGTTTGAGTCCATTACTCGCTTTATCCAGGCGAAGAGCTCTTGTAACGACTCTTCCTCATTGAAAAGAGGAATTATTACTGAAATATCCATTATCTTGTATTTATCTGTTTGTTTCTTATTTATTGTTATTTTGTATGCTGTTGTTTATCCTTCTTTGCCATTACAGCAGCAATAATCGGACTGAGTACAGCACCTGCTACCAGGTCGGTAATCATAAACATGGAAGCCCAGGCTATCGGTTTCATCATACTGACAGCATCAAGAAGGGCTTTAGATTCCCCTGCAGTTAACTGATACGCTTGTGCTACAATCTGATAGTTGGTTTGCAGTTGGTTCATGAATAGACCCGTATCCATAAAACGGAACCAAAGATATTGCACAAGGGTAAGCAGAAGGGTTGCATTGAAGAAAGTCTGGATGCAATAGTAGAATGCATGACGGAAAGAGATATGTCCGTCTCTTGCATAGTCACGGAATGCCTTCAGTCGCTTGGCCACAACAAATGGGGTTGCTATGATGAGAATGTTGGAAATGAATCCCAGCATCTGGTATTGCGGGTCTACTGCCAGCATGGTACATACGAAACTGACAATCCAGACAGCTCCGAGGATGGCACCATCTTGCCGGGCGAATGCTTTGGTTTGTCTTATCTTGCCTGTGTCGATGATAATCGTTTTAACCTTATGCATTTGCTGGCTTGTCTTCTTTTCTTCCTGATTCTCGTTATTTTCTGTATTCATTGTTTTTATTGTATTTCTACGGATGTAACATATCAATTTGCAAAAATACAACTTTTTTATTATATAAGGTGTAAAGGGTGGAAATATTTATATATAATTAAAGATAAATCCTCGTGAAATAGAGGTTTCAACTGTAATGTTATGAAATATAGAAGTAAAATGTATGTAAATAAAAAAAAGGAACCTTCCAAAAGAAGATTCCTTTTTGAGCCTCTTGTCGGATTCGAACCAACGACCCCGAGATTACAAATCACGTGCTCTGGCCAACTGAGCTAAAGAGGCGGGTGGACAAGCGATTCATATCGCACCGCTACAACCAAGTACCCTTGCTATGTTCCCATCCTGGGGGATTCCGAGGGAGCTGGTCGTATGAGACTTGTCCGTCTCAATTTTTAAGCGGGTGCAAAGGTACGGTTTTTCTTTGAACCCGCCAAATGTTTTGCTAAAAAACTTCAGTTGTTTAACGTTTGTTTGCTAAAAATCAACTACCGTAATGCCTGATCCGCCAAATTGTACGTGTTCATCTGCATAATGGGTCACATTAGGCACACTACTCAGATATTGGCGAATGAGCTGTCTTAGGATGCCATTTCCCTTTCCGTGAAGGATTCTGACTCGTGGCATTCCTACCAGGATAGCATCATCGATGAAGTATTGTACCGCATTAAGTGCTTCATCGCCTCGCATTCCGCGAACGTCCAGATCCTGGTGAAAGTTGGATTTATGTGAGTCAATGGTCTTTCTGGTTTCCTTACTGATACCGTATGAAGCCAGATTTTCCTTGCGCTCTTCAGTTTTGTCTGCATTTTCAACAGGAGTTGTGGCATGCTCCAGACGGTTCAGGCGCATCTTGGTTCTCATTCCTCCAAATACGGCAGTTGCTGTATCTCCAGTAATGTTTTCTATCTTTCCGATTGTAGTCAGTCCCTTGATGCGCACCGTATCGCCAATCTGAATATCACGTTTACTATCTGCTTGAGTCTTGTTCTGTGCATTCCTCAGTGCTGCTGCAGCCTTCTCCTGATTCTCTTTCTTTTCAGCCTGGCGTTTGGCATGGCGCTCTTTGCGTTGTTGAATCTGGGCTATCTTGCGGGCAATTTTGTCATCGGTCTCCTTGGTATCAATTTCTTGAACCTCTTGCTTGAAGGTATCAAGTTCCTGACGGATACGGCGGGTTTCTTCTTTTTCAGCCTGGCTTTCTTTGATTTCCCGGATGGCGTTTTCGATTCTCTTGTTACTTTCTTTCAGAAGTTCTGCGGCTTCTTCTTTTGCCTTTTTGAGAATTGCCTTTCTGCTTCGCTCAATATCCTCTATGTCGTTTTCGTACTTGGAGATTGTTTTCTCCATGTCTTTTTCACGCTGATGGATATTCTGGCGTTTGTTTTCCCAATATCGCTTGTCACGAACTATATCCTGCAGATACTTGTCGCTTTGAATGTATTCAGAACCAACGATATCTGATGCTTCCTTGATTACTTCTTCGGGTAATCCTATCTTTCTTGCAATTTCGATAGCGAAAGAAGAACCTGGTCTGCCGATAGCTAATTGGAAGAGGGCTTTCATCTCATGGCGGTCGTAGAGCATGGCTCCGTTTACCACTCCTTCATGGCTGTCGGCAAAATGCTTCAGGTTCTGATAGTGGGTGGTAATCACACCATAAGCTTGCTGCTTGCAGAACTTGTCGAGTACAGCTTCGGCGATAGCACCACCTATGCCTGGCTCTGTACCTGTACCAAACTCATCTATCAGAATGATGGTCTCGCCATTAGCTGCCTTCATCATATTCTTCATGTTCAGAAGATGAGATGAGTAGGTACTCAAGTCGTTCTCCAGACTCTGTTCGTCACCGATATCAATCATGATGTTCTGGAAAACACCTGTCTTTGAACGCTCACTTACAGGGATGCTCAAACCGCATTGCAGCATGTACTGTAATAATCCGACGGTTTTCAGGCAGACAGACTTTCCACCTGCATTTGGACCGGAGATGATAAGAATGCGTTTGTCCTGTGTCAGCATGATGTCCAACGGAACAACTTTCTCGTTTTTTTTCTGTAGAGATAGCTGCAATAATGGGTGTATCGCACGGGTCCAGTCTATGTGTGGGTGGTCTTCTACCTCGGGTTCTATGGCTTTGAAGATATCTGCCAGTTTTTGCTTGGCTTGTATCAGGTCAATGATGGCAAGGAAACGGTAACTGTCCAGAATTTCCTTGGAGTATGGGCGTACCTTGTTGGTAAAGTCGGTGAGGATGCGAATGATTTCCTTTCTCTCTTCACCCTCCAGTTCACGTACACGGTTGTTTGCCTCTACCACCTCGGTAGGTTCTATGAAGACTGTTTTACCTGTGGCACTCTCATCGTGTACGATACCTTTGATTTTACGCTTCAGAGTAGGGATGACGGGAATAACCAGTCTGCCGTCACGCAGGGTTGGGGTTACGTCTTTTTCTACGATGCCTTCACTTTGTGCCGAGCGCAATATACTATATAAGGTACGTGAGATGCTGCCCTCTGTCTTTGCCAGTTCTCTGCGAATCTGAAGAAGTTCAGGGGTTGCATTATCTCTTATCTTTCCGAATTTGTCAAGTATCTGGTCGATGCGCTGAATCAGTTGTGGAAAAGTAACTACATCTTGCGAAAGGCGATGTAGGGCTGGGTAGGGATACTTTTTCTCTCTTTTCCATCCGTCTTCCGGCTCGTCATCGTCATCGCTGTGATTCAATATTTTCACCATATCTGCTATGGTAGACAGTGAACGTCGCAAGTCAAACAGCTCGTCCTCCTCCAAGTGACTGTTTTCAACACGGATACGGAGGATGCTCTCCCTTACGTCATAGAAATATTGTAGGGGAAAGTCTTCTACTTCCTCCATCAGTCTGCGGAACTCACGCACCTGCATGAGCCATTCGTTAACTTGTTCTGCATCGCTGCTGAATGCCATCTTGTCTACCTGTTCCTTTCCGAGTGGAGAGAGGCATCTTTCGCGCAGCATCTTGCGGATTTCATTGAATCCTATCTTATTTTCAAAATTATCTGGATATATCATGGGTGCAAAGGTAGTGCAAATCGAAGACAATACAAAATAAAAAAGCATTTTTTTATTTTTATTGTTGAGATTCGGTCTGTCTTATTAGAAAGTAGTGTATTTCTCTCTACCAAATATTTGAACTGTTAAGCGTATTTTGGGCATTCCCAGAGGCAAGTTTCTTCTTAATTCCGGTAAGGTATTTTGCCCAGTTCGCATCAGTTCTTCTGTTCCAGATGTCACCTAAGAATGCAGCTCCGCCAAAGTTCCATGCTCTCAATTGTGGAATATATTCAAGGGTGACACCTCCCAATGCAACTACTCGCTCATTGATGATTCCATTGATGCCTGCTTCCTCTAAGTCTTTGTTAGAGAAGGAATGTTTGTAGCCTTTCTTTGAAATGCTGTCAAAGATTGGACTGAGGAAAACATAATGGCAGGCAGGTTTGAGAATCGCGCTCTTTTCGTCTTTGTTTTTGGGGGATATAGTCTGGAGAGCTTGTTCTACTTCCTTAAAACTATGGCAGGATTGTGAGATGCTTCCTTGAAAGCCTTCTGGAATCTCGTGGTTTCTTCTGTTAAGATGAATACCATGAAGATGAAATTCCTGACAAAGTTCGAAGTGATCGTGTACTACGATCTTTTTATGCCATTTCTCGTCGATTTCCTGTATCAGTCGCTTACATTCCTCTATATTTGATTCTGGTTTGCGCAGATGTAGCAGGTCTATACCTGCTTTAAAGAGTTGGTTGATATAGGTTGATTCATCCTCTATAAAATCGGGCAGAGTGATTACTATCCATTTCATATTCGTTGTGATTTTATTTGTTTATATAAAGGTGTTGGCTGTTATTTGATAAACAGTGCTTTGGGTTCGTAGAAATGGTTCACTGGACCATGCCCTTTTCCTATCTGCACATCTTTTCCTGCCAGAATGGCTCCGGAAAGATAGGTCTTTGCCATGGCGATAGCTGTATTCATATCCATTTCTCTTGCCAGATAAGAAGTGATGGCTGAGGATAGGGTACAACCTGTTCCGTGGGTATTGCGTGTGTTTACGCTAAGGCCTCGATAACTGGTAATAGGCTTTCCGTCTTCGAAGAGGTAATCAATCTTTTCTGCTCCCTGGAAATGGCCGCCTTTGATGAGTATATATTTACAGCCTAACTTACTGATGGCTAAAGCTGCGTTCTGAATATCTTCCTTATTCTGTATCTTTATTCCTGACAGTATTTCTGCTTCCGGGATGTTAGGTGTTAGCAGAGTAGCCAGAGGTAATAACTCCTGGATGAAGACGCAGAGGGCGTCCTCCTGCATGAGTCTGCAACCACTGGTGGAAACCATTACGGGGTCAATGATAAGATGCTGATATTCTCCTTGGTATCTCTTCAGTGTTTCTGCGATAGCTCGGATGGTGGCACAATCGTTTACCATACCTACCTTGATGGCATCGGGATGGATGTCCTCCATGACGGCTTCTATCTGTCCCTTTACGATTTCGGGTTTGATGTCTTGGATGGCATAAACACCCAGGGTGTTCTGTACGGTGATGGCTGTAATGGCCGATGCGGCATATACGCCTAGTGCCGACATTGTCTTGATGTCTGCTTGTACACCGGCACCTCCGCAACTGTCAGAACCGGCTATTGTCATTGCTGTATAATATTTCATAATTCCTATTAACTTCTTGCTTTTCCTCTAAAACTGTTTCTTACCAGGGCTGATTCACAGGTCTCACAGAGATGTTCTGTGGCTTGATGGTGCTTGAAACCTTCTATCATAGCTTGGGCACGGGGTGAAGCCAGAATTTCTTCTAGTGATTGTTCAAGCAGGTTCCCTAGTGCCACATCTCCGTTATGGTCCAGACAGCAGGGTACCAATGTTCCGTCTGCCAATACGCCTATCTGTTTGAGTAGGGCTTTGCAGAAAACTTCTCTTTTTTCTTCTCTGATGCCTGATTCCAGGTTTTCTTTTATCATTTTCTTTTCTTCGATATGGTTATCAAAGTTGGGCCATTCGAATTTCCTGTCAAACTCCAGATAGAGATTATTGGCAAGTCTGTAACCGTCAGGTCGTTCTTTCCAGGGTTTGGGGACAAATTTTTCGATGTGCTCCATTACTTCTTCATTTTCCCGGTCTTTTCCTCCTTGGTTCCAAAGTCTGAGAACTATGCAGGTTCCTTTCTCTGCTGCTTGGGTTGAAAAAGTCATCACCTCGTTCATGTAACTGGCAAGCTCTCCCTTGGCATTACTCTCGTGTGAGTGGAGCGAGAGCTGTATTTTGTGGGGAAGTGTGTCAAGGAGATCCATAGCTTTGGGTAGCAGAGTGCCGTTGGATGTAAGTACGGTTTTGAAACCTTTCTCTCTTGCCATATTGATAAACTCGGGTAGAAGAGGGTGTAGTAGGGGTTCGCCCATAATGTGGAAATATAGGAAACAGACCTTCCCGCGTATCTTGTCGGTGAGCAGGTCGAATTCCTCAGCACTCAACTGTCTTTTCTTCCTTGTATGTTTTGGACAGAAGTGGCAGTTGAGATTACATGTATTAGTGATTTCTATGTAACAGCGATCTATCATTGTCATGTCTTTTCTTGCATATAGCTTACTTTTTAGCAAAGTTACATGTTTTCTTTGATATGACCAAATAATATAGCATAATTTTGCATTTGAAGTCTTCTTGTCGTGGATAGTGAATGAATATGAAGGAAATATACAAATACGGAAATTAAAAAAGCCTTCTGAAATTTCTTTCAGAAGGCTCTTGCGGAGAGAGAGGGATTCGAACCCCCGGTACCTCTCGGTACGACGGTTTTCAAGACCGTTGTAATCGACCACTCTACCATCTCTCCATTATTTCAGTCTGGATGACTATAGCTTGGTTTTCTTAAGCGGTTGCAAAGGTACTACTATTTTCTGGTTCCACCAAATTTTTTGCCAACTTTTTTTGTTTTTCTTCAAAAAAATGCGTTTTGGGGGCTAATAAGTGGCAAAATCGGCAAAAAATAGAGAGGTAAGGCTGAAAAAGACAATAAAAAAGGGCTACCGCCGTAGCCCCAATCTTGATAACCTTAAATCTAATACTATGAAAAACACACCGCAAAAATACGAAATAATTCTATTCGTTATGTCAAAAGAATAGAAAATCTGTATTTTGAAAGGGTGCTTTAAACTTTTTTAAGCCTTAGAGGTAACCTTTCTGCTTGAACTCTTCCATCAGTGGCAAGGCTAAAATCTTTGCATCAGGATGTGGTGCACCGGTAGTACCTAATGCGCGAAGGTCGAAGAAATGTTTCCAGTCACTCACGAAAGCGGTATGAACCAGTTCTGTGTTGCAGTCCAATGGTAGGATGGCTCGTGCTTCCTGTGGTTTGCAACCTGCCTCTATCAGTTTCATGTAGGCATATTCGGCAGCCTGATTGGCGAAAATCCAAGTTGTGAGCTTGTCCCATTCCGCTGCTCTTCCTTCTGCAATGTCAGCACACATATCTTCTATTCGGTAGTCGCTGGGATCTTGTGAACCATCGAAGCCTTCTGCTTCTACCCATGTAGGCAGGTTGATGGTAATCTCGTTATCAAACTTATTCTTCGAATAGTTGCAGTATCGGGTACTCTGCTCTGCCATAGAGTTGGCACGATGACGGTTATATTCTCGGGTTATGGAAATCTGAGTAGTAAAATGAACGGTAATACGCAATTCGTGTTTACCTTCTTCATAGTTGCTGAGGTATTTCAGATCATCCATCGCCTTGTTTTCTGCCAATACTCGGAGATTGGTTGTAATATAGTCTTTGCCGTCTAAAGTTTTCAGACGTGAGAACTTGTTGTGGGTATAAAGCGGTAACTCTCCATGGTTGCATACCAGATACACGGTTCCATGCTCCAACATGGCAAAGTGTTCACTCTGCATCATACGCTCCACGAAAGGCTTGGCAGATTCCTCTGTGGTGTTATTCTCACTTTTATAACATACTCTTCCGGCTCGTTCTATCTGTTGGTAGATGCCGAGCTCGCCTGGTTTCTGCAACCAGATTTCATACGATGGTCTTTGTATTTTCATTTCTTTTTGTTTTTTGTTCTGTCTGCAAAGGTACATTATTTTGTGCATACGGCAAAATAATTCATGCCTTTTTTCGTCTTATATATAATTAAGGTGTAATAATTAGTAAATATGGAGATAAAACCAATAGCATATTTTCGTTCTCCTTTCAGTTGCAAGTTTGGCATACCCAAACAGGCTGGATTGGTAGCAGAACTGGAAGGACAGATTGTTTTTGAACCCGAATTTCGTAACCCTGATGCGCTGCGTGGCATGGAGGGCTTTGATTATCTTTGGCTGATTTGGGAATTTTCTGCCAATAGGCACAAAGCGCATAGTCCGGTTGTTCGTCCTCCTGTGTTGGGAGGCAATGAGAAAGTGGGTGTCTTTGCCACTCGAAGTCCTTTCCGTCCCAATAATATAGGTCTTTCATCGGTAAAAATTTCTCATATCGAATGGGAGACTCCTCATGGTCCTGTCATTCATGTTAAGGGAGCTGATCTTATGGACAAAACACCGATATTTGACATTAAGCCGTATGTTGTTTATGCCGATTCACATCCTGATGCCAGGAGCGGTTTCGTTGATAACCGAAAATGGCAGAAACTTGATGTTGTGATTTCGGAAGAAGTGGAAAGGCATCTGCGTCTGCAGGGATTGAATGCAGAAAAGATTGAAATATTGAAAGAGGTACTTGCCCAAGATCCCCGTCCGCATTACCAGAAAGACCCTCATAAGGTCTATGGAATGCCTTATGAGGGTCTTGATATTCATTTCACGGTTTGCGATCATACGCTTACTGTTGTCAAGTAGACTTCTTGAATGTTGAGTAGAAAATTTATTTTGCGAAACTTTCAAAACGTACGTTTTCCAACAGAATTTTGCAGGCAGCATCGATATTCTTGGCTTCCTTGGTGTAGAAAATATTGGAGTTCTTGATGGTGATATCGTGGACCATACCTTCAGCACCATGTGCTTCAATACCTGTTTCGCAACCTCGTACGTAGATGTCGCTCATGTGGATATCCTGAAAGTTTGGCAGGAATTCCTGCTTTACAGGAGCGGTCTGTTTCTTGGCACCTACGTGGTTATCAAAATAGGTGGTCTCGAAGGTTATGGCTGCATCCTTGATATCGGTCATGTAGATATGGTCGATATAGATGTTCTCTGATGTTCCGCCTCTCTTCACAGCACTCTTAAAACGTAAACCGGTATCTGTTCCCTGGAAAGTATTGTTGCGAACAACAATATTCTTCATGCCGCCAGAGAACTCGCTGCCGATAACAAAACCTCCATGGGCATGGTATACGGTGTTGTCCTGGATATTGATGTTTTCACAAGGACCTGCTGCCACACCTGCTGCGCCTGCGCCACCCTTCATGCAGATACCATCATCACCGGCATCAATCACATTGTTTACGATGAGTACATCCTTACAGCTGGAGATATCAATCGCATCACCATTTTGGGCATTCCATGGACATTTTACGGTGATTCCGTCGATAATCACATTCTTGCATCGGGTAGGGATGATATGGAATTTAGGACTATTCAGAAGTGTAACACCCTGTACGAGCACATTCTCGCAACTGGTGAATCTGATCATGTGTGTTCGGGTTTTCTCCTGTTCGTCCATATTCTCAGCCACATTAGGTTCGTGCTTCAGGTTGAAAGGATACCAGATGTCACCTTTTTCATTAAGAGTTCCGCCCATAGCCTGGAATTCTTTCCATTCTACATCGCTAACCTTGCTCCGCTTTACTGGTCGCCACCATTCGCCGTTTCCGTCAATGGTGCCCTCGCCTGTGATAGAGATGTTCTTTCTCTTGCTGGCATTGATGGCTGGAGTTGCACGGCTTTCTTTCTTTCCAGTAGTCTCGTCTATCTTGAAGTGATCATTCTTGTCTTCAGAAAGAACGATGATGGCATTCTTTTCCAGATGCAGGTCAATATTGTCCTTCAGTGAGATGAGACCGGTGAGGTAGATACCTGCAGGCACATTAAGATGACCGCCGCCCATCTTGTTCAGTTTGCTGATGGCTTTGGCAAATGCCTGGGTATTCATGGTGAGTCCGTCACCATTACCGCCACATTCTAAGATACTGACATGATTGTCTGGGATGCTAGGCAATGTTGGTTGCTGCATCTGAACTGGTAAGTTCTGATAATACTTACTGTAATCTTTGGCATTGGCTGTCACAAATGAGAAACAGACCAATAAAGCTATTAAAATCTTCTTCATAAGCTTTTTAAGTTTAGTTTGTTTAATAAATTCTATACTTTGTCTTGTTTGTAATATCTGTTACCTTAAGGTATGGATATAAAAAAAAGACGGCCCTAACCACAGTTAGTAACCGCCTTTTATGAAAGGAGGAGTGGTACCACCAGGAATCGAACCGGGGACACAAGGATTTTCAGTCCTTTGCTCTACCAACTGAGCTATGGCACCATCTTGCTTTTTGCGGTTGCAAAGGTACAATAAATATTTTAATTGAGCAAGAGAAAACGAAATATTTTCTCTTGCTTAATGTTTATTAACTAAATATCCCCTTGCTTGAAATTAATCTTTCAGCGGATTCCAACCTTGTGCTTTCAGTTCAAATTCCTGTCCGTCTCTGGTAATGAGGAACTTGCCCAGATTTTCTTTGGTGATATAGCCAATCTGCCTTATACCCTCCATAGTCTCAATCTTCTCGTGGTCACCGATAGGTACGGTAAAGAGAAGTTCATAATCTTCGCCACCATTCATAGCACAGGTGGTAAGGTTCATATTGAATTCTTCTGCCTGCACGGCTGTCTGGTAGTCGATAGGTATGTTCTTCTCATATACTCTGCATCC
>JAJWAL010000012.1:0-43065 GCA_021618535.1 Segatella copri
CGATTCCATCGCTGGTCCCCCCGGGCTTTAATCTTAAAGATAAAAAAGTAAAAAATTAAAAATATACGACTATGGAATTAGAATTAGAACCATTGAATTTTCCTAGTGATCAGGAACGCCCTTGCGTCATTGCCGGCCCTTGCTCGGCAGAGACAGAAGAGCAGGTTATGACTACCGCTAAGCAGTTGGCTGCCAAGGGTTGCCACATGTTCCGCGCCGGTGTATGGAAGCCACGCACCAAACCGGGAGGCTTCGAGGGCAACGGCGAGCAAGCCTTGCCTTGGATGAAGCAGGTGAAGGAAGAAACAGGCATGCTGACAGCTACTGAGGTGGCTACCCCAGAGCATGTAGAGCTCGCACTGAAATATGGAATCGACATTCTGTGGGTAGGCGCACGTACATCTGCCAACCCATTCGCCATGCAGGCACTTGCCGACAGTCTTCAGGGCGTAGACGTGCCTGTGCTCGTTAAGAACCCGGTAAACCCAGATCTCGAACTCTGGATCGGTGCCCTGCAGCGCATCAACCAGGCAGGCATCAAGAAGCTCGGTGCCATCCACCGCGGTTTCTCCAGCTTCGATAAGAAGATTTACCGCAACCTTCCTATGTGGCAGATTCCTATTGAGTTGCACCGCCGCATACCACAGTTGCCAATCATCTGCGACCCTAGCCACATCGGTGGCCGTCGCGACCTCATCGCCCCTCTCTGCCAGCAGGCAATGGACTTAGGTTTCGATGGACTCATCGTTGAGAGCCACTGCTGTCCAGACGATGCATGGAGCGACGCCAAGCAGCAGGTTACCCCAGAGGTGCTGGATTACATCCTCAGCCTCCTCGTAGTGCGCGATGAGCATTATTCTACAGAGGGTCTGCACCAGCTGCGCGGTCAGATTGACGAGTGCGACAACCAGCTGATGGATCTCCTGGCTAAGCGTATGCGCGTTTGCCGCGAGATTGGTACCTACAAGAAGGAGCACAACATGACCATCGTTCAGACCAGCCGTTACAACGAGATTCTCGACAAGCGTGGAGCTCAGGCAGCCCTCTGCGGCATGAGCCCTGAGTTTGCTGCTCAGATTTTCGAGCACATCCATGAGGAGAGTGTCCGCCAGCAGTTGGAAATCCTAAACCAGAAGTAAAGGATACTGGCTATGAGAATATTAATTATGGGAGCAGGTAAGATGGGAAGTTTCTTCATCGACCTGCTCAGCTTCGACCACGAGGTGGCGGTTTACGAGAAGGATGCCAAGCGCCTGCGCTTCACCTACAACTGTTACCGCTTCACCAAGATGGAAGAAATTGAGATGTTCCGTCCCGAATTGGTCATCAATGCGGTGACGGTGAAATATACGCTGCCAGCCTTCGAAGAAGTGCTGCCACATCTCTCTCACGACTGCATCATCAGCGATATTGCTTCGGTAAAGACCGGACTGCAGGAGTTTTACGAGAAGAGCGGCTTCCGCTTCGTGAGTACGCACCCTATGTTTGGCCCAACCTTTGCCAATCTGAACCAGCTTTCAGAGGAGAATGCAGTCATCATCAAGGAGGGTGACTACATGGGCAAGATATTCTTTAAGGACCTCTACCAGAAGTTGGGGTTGAGTCTGCATGAGTATACATTTGATGAGCACGACCAGACGGTGGCTTACTCGCTGAGTATTCCTTTCGTGAGCACCTTTGCCTTTGCGGCAGTGATGAAGCACCAGGATGCTCCGGGCACCACCTTCAAGCGCCACATGCAGATAGCTAAGGGCGTGCTCAACGAAGATGATTACCTGCTGCAGGAAATCCTCTTCAACCCATACACATCGGGTCAGGTGGCACAGATCAGAGAGGAGCTTGCTGAGCTCATCGACATCATTGACCACAAGGATGCGAAGCGTATGAAACTCTTCCTCACCAAGATACGTAATCATGTGAAGGAAGATATTGAGATTAAAGAAAAATAAAATTGTTTTTTCTGAGAGGGCAACCTTAACAATTGCCCTCTCCTCCGTATATTTGCAAGTTTTGCATGTGAATGTAGAACCTTCATAAAAGTATTTATTTTAAGGCCTTGCATGTGAATGTAGGGCTTTATTTTTGTAGATAATAAGGAAAAAAGCGGGAAAAATGAAAATATGTAAGGAGGATGGGCAATTTATGAAATATTATTTGTACCTTTGCACCCACAAATCAAAGGATAGATTGTAGAATCAATAAAACAGGAGAGCAGTTCTATTATGAGTGAACAGAAAGAAATGAAAAATATGAAGAATGCTGCAGAGGCACAGACCGCTGGGCAGAATACAACAGAAACAATAGTGAAGCAGACGGAAACTGCCGATGCTGCAAAACAGAATGATGCAGCTGAACAGCAGGCGGATGCTGCAGCCTTCCAGGTCGTGAACGAGGGCTTTTCAACCCACGAAGCCATTGAAGAGGCAAAACGCTGCCTACACTGCAAGATTCCGCAGTGCAAGAAGGGATGCCCGATTGGTAACGACATTCCTGATTTCGTACACGAACTCTCTATGGGTAACATGGGTGCGGCGATGAGCATCATCAATGCCAAGAGCAACCTGCCGGCTATCTGCGGCCGTGTATGCCCTCATGAGAAACAGTGTCAGGGCAACTGCGTGCTCGGAAAGAAAGGCAAACCGGTACAGATCGGCAAACTGGAGCAGTTTATTGCCGATTTTGATACCAAGATGAACCTTTCGCGCGAGATGTTGCCACAGAAAACACGTGGCCGCGTGGCAGTCATCGGTTCGGGTCCAGCGGGCTTGACCGTAGCCGGCGATCTGGCGCGTCAGGGCTTCAACGTCACCATTTTCGAGGGCCAGGCTGAGCCGGGAGGCGTGTTGATGTATGGTATTCCTGAGTATCGCTTGCCTAAGTCGGTAGTGCGCGATGAGGTGGCTAAGATTGCTGCCCTCGGCGTGCAGTTTATCACCAACTGCATGGTGGGCGAGAACAATGTAACCATCGACAGTCTGTTCCGTGCAGGCTACGACGCCATCTTTATGGGCACAGGTACAAACGTGCCTCAGAACATGGACTCTACACCGGGTTCCAAGCTCCACGGTGTGAGCCAGAGTACATACTTTCTGCATAACGTGAATGCCTATAACGAAGGTGCTTTGACCCGCGACATGGTTCCGCTGCGCGACGGCGAGAAGGTGGGTGTCATTGGCGGCGGAAACGTGGCCATGGATGCTGCCCGTACTGCTATCCGTCTGGGTGCCGATGTTACCGTGCTGTATCGTAAGACCCAGGAAGAGATGCCTGCCATCCGGAGCGAATATGAAGATGCTGTGAAGGAAGGCGTGAAATTTGAGTGGAAAACTACCGTCGAGGCCTTCTTGAAGGGCAAAAACGGTCGTCTGGGAAGTTGTGTGCTGAACACTCCTGAGGGTGAAAGGGTAGAAAAATTCGACAGAATCTATCTCGCCATCGGTTCAAGACCAGCCAACCGTATCGTTTCTACCACTGCCGGAATCGAGGTGGATGAGAAGGGATATGTAAAAGTTGTTGAACGTCCGTTCGGTATGACCACCCGTCGCGGTGTGTTTGCCGGAGGTGATGTGGTACACCGTCCGCAGACTGTAGTCCTGGCAATGAAGGCTGCCAAGGAGGTGGCTCAGGGCATCGCTCAGTATGTAGATGCCATCAAGCTTCTTGAAGAGGCTAAGAGAATCGAGCAACGTGGAATAGTCGAATAATCAAATGAATTCAATAGAATTAGGTGAATTATTTCTGCAGTAACGGTACTGCTTTTACTGGGATTTGTCACTAGGCTCGGCAGATGTGCTGACTGCAGTCGGCAGACCTGCTGACTAGGCTCGGCAGAGCTGCTGAGCCTAGTGGTAATATCTGGGAAACTATGTGTTTTACAGGGTGAAACTATGTGTTTTGACTAAAAAGACTATATGCAAGAACTCTAAAGGCTATATGCTTTTACTTATAAAAATATTTCTTAGTTTGAAAACACCATATCTTTCCTTTGAATGATACTATATATCTTTGAATGATGCTATATAAATAGACCAACTGTTATAGACGCTTAATTTTTTTACATTACTCTTTAAATGAACTTAAACTTCTTGGGGAATTTAATGAAGTATCAGATTTAATCATTACTTTTGTATCAGATTCATATTAATAAGAAGTAATTTGTCTGGTACAAAGAAAAGATATAAATCAGAGAAAAAGCATGAAGCGTATCATATTGATTTTAACAGTATTGCTTGCCATGTTAGGGCAGGTAGCCTATGCGCAGAAAACGTGTGTCATCGCATCGGCAGAAAATCATGTGCCTATTCGTGAAGCACTTATTCATACCAATAATAATCATTGGGCAAGAACAGATTATCGGGGCTATTGGACGATGCGCTATCAGTTTGATTCAGCAACTGTATCGAAACCAGGTTTTATGAAGGCAACTATTCGGTACAAGGAACTGCCGGATACTCTGTTTCTCTTGCCGGATGCCAAACAATTAGGAGAAGTGACAGTTTGGGGCAAGAATCAGGAAGGCATCAAAAACATGGAAGGGGATATTCAGGAGAAGATAAACTCTTTGCCAACTTCATCTGCTGGCATCGGGTTTGATGCTTTCGGATGGATGGATAAACAGGGAAAACGTGATAAGAAGCATCTGCAACAGGCTAAAAAGGTATTTGAAAAAATGGAACATAAGGATCCTGTGGTAGCTGCTTATGAAAAAGCAACGGGGAAAAAGTATGAATTGACTAATCCGTATGATGTCTCGGTTTTTAAGAAAGATCCTTCTTCTGAAATGGCTACAGAAGAGAAAAAAGCAACTTCTGATGCTGAATCAAAATCGAAAAAGAAGGAGAATCCTGAAAAATAAGCACAAGAGAAAACTGAAGAAATGAACTCGGGAAAGGCAGAGCGACAGCTATTTTAGCCGACGGGATAAAAAAAAGCATAAACAAGTTGGCTTTCTCGAAAAAAAGTCGTATCTTTGTAGCCAAAAATATAAAGAAAGAAAAATGTTTGAAAATTTAAGTGATAGACTGGAACGCTCGTTCAAAATCTTGAAGGGCGAGGGAAAAATTACAGAAATCAACGTGGCGGAAACCATGAAGGATGTGCGCCGTGCACTCCTCGACGCCGACGTAAACTATAAAGTGGCTAAGGAATTCACCAACAAGGTGAAGGAGAAAGCACTCGGCATGAATGTACTTACTGCTGTAAAGCCGGGACAGTTGATGATCAAGTTGGTGCACGATGAACTGGAAGAACTCATGGGCGGCGAAGAAGCCCCATTGAAGCTCGAAAGTCATCCGGCCGTCATCCTCATGAGCGGTCTGCAGGGTTCTGGTAAGACTACCTTCAGCGGCAAGCTTGCCAACATGCTCAAGACCAAGAAAGGCAAGAAGCCATTGCTCGTGGCCTGCGACGTTTACCGTCCGGCAGCTATCCAGCAGCTCCATGTAGTGGGTGAGCAGGTGGGGGTTCCGGTATACAGCGAGCCAGAGAACAAGGATGTGCTCAGTATCGCCGACCATGCTATCCAGCAGGCTAAGACCAACGGCAACGATGTGGTAATCATCGATACAGCCGGACGTCTCGCCATTGATGAGCAGATGATGAACGAGATCAGCAATCTCAAGAATCATCTCCGTCCAGACGAAACCCTCTTCGTGGTTGACTCCATGACCGGTCAGGATGCCGTAAACACAGCTAAGGAATTCAACGACCGCCTCGACTTTAATGGCGTTGTTCTCACCAAGCTCGATGGTGATACCCGCGGTGGTGCTGCCCTCAGTATCCGTACCGTGGTAACCAAGCCAATCAAGTTTATAGGTACCGGCGAGAAGATGGACGCCATTGACGTGTTCCACCCAGCTCGTATGGCAGACCGAATCCTCGGCATGGGTGACGTGGTATCCCTCGTAGAGCGCGCACAGGAGCAGTTCGACCTGGAAGAGGCCAAAAAACTGGAGAAGAAAATCAGAAAGAACCAGTTTGACTTCAACGATTTCTACAACCAGATCCAGCAGATTAAGAAGATGGGTAACATCAAGGATCTGGCAGCGATGATTCCGGGCGTGGGCAAGGCCATCCGCGACGTAGATATCCCAGAGGATGCATTCAAGGGCGTAGAGGCCATCATCCTGAGTATGACTCCTAAGGAGCGCACCAACCCAGCCATCCTCAACACATCACGCCGCCAGCGAATTGCTAAGGGCTCGGGCACCAACATTCAGGAGGTGAACAAACTCATCAAGCAGTTTGACCAGACCCGAAAGATGATGCAGATGATGACCGGCAACAAGATGGCGCAGATGATGGGCCGCATGAAGGGTATGCCAGGCATGCCTAAGATGCCGGGAATGTAAATCAGTTGATAGTTAATAGTTTATAGCGGCTTTGCCGTATAGCAAACTTGCGATAGACAAGAATGCCCATAAAGCAAGAATGCCCTGTAAACTATAAAATATAAATTATAAACTAAAGGAAAAATGACGTTAATCGACGGAAAGACGACGGCAGCCGCCATCAAGGAACAGATAGCCCAGGAGGTGGCACAGATTGTTGCCGACGGAGGCAAGCAGCCACACCTGGTAGCTGTGCTCGTAGGGCACGACGGGGGCAGTGAAACCTATGTGAAAAACAAGGTGCTGGCCTGCGAGAAGTGTGGATTCAAGTCGACCCTCATCCGTTATGAGGAGGACGTTACCGAAGAAGAGCTCCTGCAGTGTGTAGACAAGCTGAACCAGGATGATGATGTTGACGGATTCATCGTTCAGCTTCCTCTGCCTAAGCACATCGATGAGCAGAAGGTGACTATGGCAATAGATTACCGCAAGGATGTAGACGGATTCCACCCGGTAAACGTGGGCAGAATGTCGCTCGGCATGCCTTGTTTCATCTCTGCCACTCCGCTCGGTATCCTCACCTTGCTGCAGCATTACAATATTGAGACCAGTGGCAAGAAATGCGTCATTCTGGGCAGAAGCAACATCGTAGGCAAGCCAATGGCTCAGCTGATGATGCAGAAGCAGTATGGCGATGCTACCGTCACCGTATGCCACTCCCATTCCAAGAATTTGAAGAAAGAGTGTCAGGAGGCAGATATCATCATCGCAGCCATTGGTCGTCCTGATTTCGTGACTGCCGATATGGTGAAGCCGGGAGCCGTAGTCATTGATGTGGGTACCACCCGCGTGCCTGATGCTACGAAGAAAAGCGGTTTCCGCCTGAACGGTGATGTGAAATTCGACGAGGTGGCAGAGAAGTGTTCCTTCATCACTCCTGTTCCGGGAGGCGTTGGTCCGATGACCATCTGCTCGCTGATGAAGAATACGCTGGCTGCCGGCAAGAAGGAATATTACAGCTAGAAAGAAGATAATTATTTCAGAAAGAAGCAGTGCTTAAGTCACTGCATACTTGATTTTTTATAACTCTCTAATTTGTGGGGGCAGGGTGCAGTGATGCACTCTGCCTTTTTATCAAGCCGAGAGAAAGAGTGTAAAATGAACAAACAATATTAATCTAAAAATATAGAAACATGATAAAACTAAAGTACATATTTACATCAGCGCTACTCGTGGCAGCTGCCAGTGCCAGTCAGGCTGTCAGCAGGCAGCAGATGCAGAAGCAAATAGACAAGGATGCCCCTGCATACACCATACAAGGCAAGGATTCCATCTGCCAGATATTCATCTATTCGCCAGCACCCAACCAGGGGGTGCATCTGGCTTATTTCACCGACGATGAGCGTTGGGTGGATGTAGGACAGCTCTGCGCCAGCGACTACGGTCCGTGGGGAGCAGAAAAGAAGATGTATAACCCCTTCGTGGTAAAAGCCAACGACGGCACATGGCGCGCACTCTGGAGCGTGAACCAGCATGCACCGCAGTTTGCCGTAGCCTATTCTGAAGACCTCATCACCTGGCGCCCGCAGGATTATCCCATCATCCGCGAAAAGGGCGTGAAGGATGTGGCTGCCTATCAGATGGATGACGGCAACTTCGACATCTATCTCAAGACATCCAAAGGCAAGCGATACGTACAGGCAAGCAACGATTTCCGTACCTTCAAGGAAGATACGCTGGAGGCTTCAGCTGATGAGATACTCTGGCAGCGCGACACCGCAACCATAGGCGGAAAACTCTTCCAGGGCTGCGATTTCGAGGTGCCGGCCGTGCATCTCAACTACATCCGTTCCTGGTTCCACGCCCTCTCTGAAGAGGCAAAACTCAACGCCCAGCCGATGCCGAAGACCGATGCCGACCTCGCAGCTTATGCCAAGGACAACCACATCGACCTGCCGAAAGATTCGGAAATCCCTGCCAACCTCAGTATCAATCCACAGAAATCCCACCGCATCTCCAACAAACTGATGGGTATCTTCTTCGAAGACATCAGCCGCGCTGCCGACGGAGGACTCTCTGCAGAAATGTTGCAGAACGGCGACTTTGAGTATAACAAGGAAGACCACCGCCACCAGTGGAATGCCACCACGGCATGGGTGGGGGGAGAGAAAGAGGGCATCGCCACCGAAAACGGGGTGAGCCAGAACAATCCCCATTACGCCGTTCTGGGCGCTACACCTATTTATAATATAGGTTGGGACGGCATAGCCATACGTCGCGGAGCTGCCGTTGAGGGCAAGGAGGGTAAGCATCAGCCGGCCATCTACGAGGTGAGCCTGCACGCCCGCTGCATCGATGCCAAGAAGAAAGACCTCACCCTGGCGCTCGTAAACCAGGAGGGATTGCCGGTATGCCAGACCAAGATCAAGGTGCAGGGCGCAGGCTGGAAGGAATATAAGGCTCAGCTCATCGTGACCGATAAATATGAGGGCGAACTCGCCAGTGAAGCCACCACCAAGGAGGGCAAGCTGGGCAAGAACATCCGGTTCGCCATCTTACCTAAGGGCGAGCAGAAAGTGGCGGTAGACTTGGTAAGTCTCAAACCACAAGATACTTACAAGGGGCATGGACTGCGTAAAGACCTTGCCGAGGCCATTGCCGACCTGAAGCCTCGCTTTGTGCGCTTCCCGGGCGGCTGCATGCTCCACGGTCAGGGGCTCAAGAACATTTACCACTGGAAGGAGAGCGTGGGCCCGCAGAAAGATCGCAAGCCAGCCTACAACATCTGGGGATACCATCAGACCCGCCAGCTGGGTTTCTATGAGTATTTCCAGTGGTGCGAGGATATGGGAGCCGAGCCGCTGCCTGTATTGGCGGCAGGTGTTCCTTGTCAGAACTCTGTGGCAGATGAGTGCGGAGTGGCTGGTCAGCAGGGAGGAATCCCGATGAGCGAGATGCCGCAGTATATTCAGGACGTGCTGGACCTGGTAGAGTGGGCGAATGGCGACCCTGCTACCTCTAAGTGGGCTAAGATGAGAGCCGATGCGGGCCATCCGGCTCCATTCAACCTCAAGATGATAGGCATCGGCAACGAAGACCTCATCTCTACCGATTTCGAGCAGCGCTACCTGATGATCTGCAAGGCAGTGAAGCAGAAGTATCCTCAGATAGAGGTGGTGGGTACCGTAGGTCCGTTCCACTTCCCGTCTTCCGATTATATTGAGGGTTGGAAGATTGCCCGCGAAAACAAGCGCTGGATTGATGCCGTAGACGAGCATTATTATGAGCAGCCGGGCTGGTTCCTGAACCATCAGGATTATTACGACCATTACGACCGTAAGGCTCCTAAGGTTTATCTGGGCGAATATGCATCTCGCGGTGCCAATGCGGTAGACAATGCGCTGGCTGAGGGCATTCACCTCTGCAATGTGGAGCGCAACGGCGATGTGGTAGAAATGACATCCTATGCTCCTCTCTTGTGTAAGGACGGATACAGCAACTGGCAGCCGGACATGATTTACTTTGATAATAATAATGTACGCGCGAGCGAGAGCTACAAGATGCAGAAGATGTTCGGTCAGCATGCCGGTGACCTTTACATCTCATCCGTGCTCAGTCTGCCGGATGCGCTGAAGAAATATGTGGGTACCAGTGTGGTGAAGGATTCTAAATCGGGCAAAACCTGGCTTAAAGTGGTAAATGCCTTGCCTCGCACGCTGAAACTCTCGGTTTCTGGCTTGGGCAACAAGCAGGTAACCATCACAGGCAGAAGCGCTCAGGTTTTCGAACTTTAGCTTTCTTCAGAAGATGTTTTCTGATAGAAACGGATAGAACCAATAATGGCTCAGATTATTCATTTTGAGTAAAATAGAATGGAGAAATAGGATATTAAAATGTTCTTTTTCTCCATTTTTTATGTTTTACAGCATAAAATATGGCCAAAAATTTGGTAGTTAATAATTTTTTTTATTATTTTGCATGTTGAAAATGAAGTTTTAAGTAATTTATATACAATCAAATTTTAGAGAGAAAATGAAAAAGTTAGTATTAATGTTTGCTGCTGCCGTAATGGCAGTATCTGCATCTGCTCAGACTACACAGGAGAGCAAGTTCTTTGACAATTGGTATCTTGGTGTAAACGTTGGAGCTGCTACAAAGACTACTCACAATGCATGGTTCAAGAACGTAAATCCTTCAGTAGGTGTACGTCTCGGAAAGTGGTTTACTCCAGTTTGGGGTGCTGCTGTAGAGGCTGACCTCTATGCTCGTAACCGCAACCTGCCTTATACACATAAGACTTTGGTTCGTGGTGCAAGCGGTAAGTTCATCGGTACTATCAATGCAACAAACCTCTTCTTGGGTTACAAGGGTGAGCCACGTAAATTCGAAATCATCCCATTGGCAGGCATCGGCGGTTACCACTCTTTCAATCTTCATAATGGCAACCTCAATGCCCTCACAGCTAACGCAGGTGTTGACTTCGCATTCAACCTTGGCGCAAACAAGGCTTGGCAGGTATATGTAGAGCCATCTATGAATTGGTTCCTTCACGACAACAAGAGTGCTTGCAATGGTTGCCAGTTTGATGTTAACAAGTCTGCTTTCCAGGTTAAGGTGGGTGTTAACTACAAGTTCAAGGGTTCTAACAACTCTCACAACTTCACTATCGTAACTCCACGCGACCAGAACGAGATTGATGGTTTGAATGGTCAGATCAACAACCTCCGCAACGACTTGAATAGCAAGGATTCTGAACTCGCAGCTAAGGACAAGCAGATCAAGGATCTCCAGAATGCGCTCAATGAGTGCCAGAAGGCTCCTAAGTATGTAAAGCCAGCTACTGCTACCAATTTGCAGCCAACAGTATTGTTTACTGTAGGTAAGTCAAAAGTAGAGCGTAGCCAGATGCCAAACATCGAGATGATTGCTCAGTATATGAAGAATCATCCAAATGCTAAGGTTGAAATTAAGGGTTATGCATCTCCAGAGGGTTCTAAGGAACTTAACCAGAAACTTTCTGAGGCTCGTGCCAATGCTGTAAAGAACATTCTCGTTAAGACTTACAAGATTAGCGCAAATCGTCTTCAGGCTAAGGGTATGGGTGCTACTGACAAGCTCTTCAAGCAGGTTGAGTTCAACCGTGTTGCTACATTCAATGATAACAATGCAGCTGAATAAAGAAATAAGTAGTTTCAGATATTTGGTCTTGTGACCAGGTCCTCCTAAACTTCGGTTTAGGAGGATTTTTTTTCTTCTTACCTTTCTTACATGTCTGCCCGCCTCGCTTTATACTTTTTCGTCAGGTAATCTTAATAAGATAAGAGTTCTGTGTGGTTAATAAGCTCTTTCTTGTTTTTTTGCACAAAATCAGCAGAAATGAGTATCTGTCGTGATAAATTGTAAGCATTTTATTTGTTTTTCTAACAAAAAAACGAAGTTTTCTGAAATTTTATACGAAATTAGTTGGCTATTACATAAATTCTCTGTATCTTTGCAGGCAAATTATAACAAATGGGCTCGAAAGAGCCCTTTTAAGCAAGGAAATAAAAGAAAAAAGATATGAAACATCCATTAAGAAGTAGCGTCTGCACTGAAGGCAGAAGAATGGCAGGTGCCCGAGCACTCTGGGTAGCTGCAGGTATGAAACACGAGCAGTTTGGTAAACCAATCATTGCTATCGTGAACAGCTTTACTCAGTTCGTGCCAGGTCATACCCATCTTCATGAAATCGGTCAGATCGTCAAGAAGGAAATCGAAGCTATGGGGTGCTACGCAGCCGAATTCAATACCATCGCCGTTGACGACGGTATCGCAATGGGACACGACGGAATGCTCTATTCCCTCCCAAGCCGTGACATCATTGCCGACTCTGTAGAATACATGGTCAATGCTCACAAGGCCGACGCCATGATCTGCATCTCAAACTGCGACAAGGTAACCCCAGGTATGCTCATGGCATCTATGCGACTGAACATTCCTACCGTGTTCTGCTCAGGTGGACCTATGGAAGCCGGACGCTGGAAGGGTGAGAACGCCGACTTGATTACAGCTATGATTAAGGGTGCTGATACAAGCGTTTCTGACGAGGAGATGACGCAGATTGAGCAGTGCGCCTGCCCAGGTTGCGGTAGCTGCTCAGGTATGTTTACCGCCAACTCAATGAACTCGCTCACCGAGGCCATCGGTCTGAGTTTGCCAGGCAACGGAACCATTCTTGCTACCCACAAGAACCGCATTCAGCTCTTTAAAGATGCTGCACGCCAGATAGTTAAGAACGCTTATGCATATTATGAGGACGGCGACGAGAGCGTATTGCCACGCAGCATCGCTACCCGCGATGCTTTCCTCAACGCCATGACCCTGGACATCGCCATGGGCGGAAGCACCAACACTGTGCTCCATCTGCTGGCAGTAGCTCAGGAAGCTGGCGCAGATTTCAAGATGGAAGACATCGACCAGTTGAGCCGCAAGGTGCCTTGCCTCTGCAAGTTGAGCCCTAATACCCAGAAATACAGTGTACAGGAGTGCAACCGCGCAGGTGGTATCCTCGGTATCCTGAACGAGCTGAACAAGGGCGGTCTGATCAACGGCGCCGTAAAGCGTGTTGACGGCAAAACACTCGATGAGCAGATGAAGAAATACGACATTACCGGCACAGAGATTGATGCCGAGGCTGACAGAATTTACCATTCAGCACCGGGCAGAAAGTTCTCTACCCAGATGGGTAGCCAGGACGCTCAGTGGGAGAGTCTTGACACCGATCGCGCCGAGGGTTGTATCCGCGATCTCGAGCATGCCTACACCAAGGATGGCGGACTGGCAGTGCTCTTCGGCAACATCGCCCAGAACGGTTGCGTAGTAAAGACAGCCGGCGTAGACCCAGTGCTCTGGCATTTTGAGGGTCCAGCCGTATGCTTTGATTCTCAGGAAGATGCATGCGAAGGCATCCTTGGCGGCAAGGTTAACTCAGGCGACTGCGTAGTCATCACCCACGAGGGTCCGAAGGGTGGCCCTGGCATGCAGGAGATGCTCTACCCAACCTCTTACATCAAGAGCCGTCACCTGGGCAAGGAATGTGCCCTCATCACCGACGGCCGCTTCTCAGGCGGTACATCAGGCTTGAGCATCGGTCACATCAGTCCTGAGGCTGCAGCAGGTGGTAACATCGGCAAGATTAAGGATGGCGACATCATCGTCATTGATATCCCTAGTCGCTCCATCAATGTGAAGCTCTCTGACGAGGAACTCGCAGCACGCCCACAGCAGCCGCTGAAGCGCAACCGCGTGGTTAGCAAGGCACTGCGCGCTTATGCCCAGAGCGTAAGTTCGGCAGATAAGGGCGGTGTGAGAATCATCGACTAGTCTTCGAGAGTCTTTGAAAAGACAGTTTTTAGAGTCTTTGAGAAAAGAAAAGTTTTTGAATTATTCAGAATAATAACATATAAATGACAAAAGAAGTAATAACAGGAGCCGAAGCACTGATGCGCTCCCTGAAAAACGAGGATGTTAAAACTATCTTCGGATATCCGGGCGGCAGCATCATGCCAGTGTTTGATGCACTGTACGGTTACACGAGAGGTGAAAAGAAGATGTTTGACCACATCTTGGTACGTCACGAGCAGGCTGCTGCTCACGCTGCACAGGGTTATGCCCGAGTCAGTGGCGAAGTGGGCGTCGCTCTTGTCACTAGTGGTCCTGGAGCTACTAATACATTGACCGGCATCGCTGATGCCATGATGGATTCTACACCAATCGTAGTCATCGCCGGACAGGTAGGCGTAGGTGCCCTGGGTACCGATGCCTTCCAGGAGGTAGACCTCGTGGGTGTTACCCAGCCAATCTCCAAGTGGTCTTACCAGATACGCCGTGCCGAGGATGTGGCATGGGCTGTGAGCCGTGCTTTCTACATCGCCCGCAGCGGACGTCCGGGACCTGTGGTGCTCGACTTTACAAAGAATGCGCAGGTGGCTACATGCGAGTGGGAACCAGTGAAATGTGAGAAGGTTACATCTTACACCCCTTATCCTACGATAGATGAAAAGGCGGTGGCTGAAGCTGCCGAACTCATCAACAATGCCAAGAAACCATTCGCCCTCGTGGGTCATGGAGTAGAGCTTGGCGGTGCACATAATGAACTCATCGAATTCCTCGAGAAGGCAGATATCCCTGCCGGCAGAACCCTGCTCGGCCTTTCTGCCCTGCCTAGCAACCACCCGCTCAACATGGGTATGCTCGGCATGCACGGTTCTTATGCTACCAACATGAAGACCCAGGAGTGTGATGTGCTCATCGCCATCGGTATGCGTTTCAGCGACCGTATCACAGGCGTGCCTTCTAAGTATGCTCCCCAGGCTAAGATTATTCACCTGGACATTGACAAGGCTGAGATTGATAAGGTTATCAAGACCGATGTGGCTGTTGTGGGCGACTGCAAGCAGAGTCTGCCAGCTATTACCCGTCTGCTGAACAAGAATGTTCACCGCGAGTGGAGAGATTCCTTCGAGGAATACCGCCAGCAGGAACAGGAAAAGGTAATAGAGAAGGATATCCACCCTACAGAGGGACCGCTGCTTATGGGCGAGGTGACCAACGTGGTAACGGAAGCTACTCATAATGAGGCTGTTCTCGTAAACGACGTAGGCCAGAACCAGATGATTAGTAGCCGCTACTTCAAGTTTACCAAGAAGCTGAGCATCGTAACCAGTGGTGGTTTCGGAACCATGGGCTTCGGCCTTCCGGCAGCCATCGGTGCCACCTTCGGAGCTCCCGACCGCACCATCTGCTGTTTCTTCGGCGACGGCGGTTTCCAGATGAACATCCAGGAACTAGGCACCATCATGGAGCAGCAGGCACCGGTAAAGATGATTCTGCTGAACAACAACTATCTGGGCAACGTTCGCCAGTGGCAAGACCTGATGTTCGGCGGCCGTCACTCTTTCACCCACATGATGAATCCTCATTATGCAGAGATTGCCAAGGCCTACGGCATACCATACGATGTGGTAATAGACCGCAAGGACCTTCAGGCTAAGGTGGAGAAGATGATCAGCACCAAGGGTCCTTACCTGTTGGAGTGCGCCATCAAGGAGAATGAAGACATCGTTCCGATGACGCTGCCGGGCAAGAGTGTAGATGAGATGCAACTCGAGTTGAATTATTAAAAGCTTTCGGCTATATATAATAAGGTGTAAATTCCTTCATGAGGGAGCATCCTCCGAAAAGGAAAGACTCCGAAAAGTAACCGATTATTTTAAAATTTGGAAAAATGGAGAATAACAACGAAAAGAAATTATATACATTGCTTGTTTACTCAGAAAACATTGCCGGTATCCTGAATCAGATTACTGCCGTGTTTACTCGCAGACAGGTAAATATCGAGAGCTTGAATGTTTCGGCCAGCAGTATCAAGAATATACACAAGTATACCATCACGGTTTGGAGTGATGAAGAGCAGATTGAGAAAATCAACAAGGCAATAGAGAAGAAGATTGACGTGGTGAAGAGCGATTACTACACCGACGACCAAATCTTCATCCATGAAGTGGCTCTCTTCAAGATTTCCACTCCGGTATTGCTAGAAAATCCAGAGGTTTCGCGCACCATCCGCAAGCATGATGCCCGCATGATGGAGGTGAATCCTACCTACAGCACCGTGCTTCTGGCAGGACTTACCGAAGACATCGCCGACCTCTTCCAGCAGCTCAACAGCTACAACTGCCTGCTTCAGTATACCCGAAGCGGCAGAATCGCTGTTACGAGAAGTTTTGACGAACCCATCTCTGATTATCTCAAGCAGAATTCAGAAGATTAGATTTCTTTCATATTTTGATGCCCTTTGTTCCTCTGGCTTCAAACTAGTGGAGCAGGGGGCTTTTTCGGTTTAAAACAACAAGACAAACAACAAGATAAAAGGACGAGACAGATATTATGGAACAGAAAATATTAGATAAGGTAGGGCGTTACGAATTCCTTTCGGAACCTTTCCACTGCGATTTCAGCAGCCATCTCTTTATGGGGCATCTCGGGAATCATCTGCTCAATGCAGCCGATTTTCACAGCAACGACCGCGGTTTCGGCATGAACTACCTCATGCCCCGACATAAAACATGGGTTCTCAGCCGACTGGCCATTGAGATGACAGAGATGCCGAAGTCTTACGACCGCTTCGTGGTAGAAACCTGGTGCGAGAATGCCATGAAGTATTTCACATCTCGAGATTTCAAAATCTGCGGGAAGCCATCTGCTGATTCAACATCAGCATCTTCTTCGTCAGAAGAAGCCAAGGTTTACGGTTACGGCAAGAGCGTGTGGGCAATGATAGATACTGAAACCCGACAGCCTGTTGATATTTTTGCTATTCACGACGGACTCATCAAGGAATATATTGATTCAGAAAAACCTTGTCCTATCCAGGCAAGTTCGAGAGTGAAAATGGGCAAGGAAGCCAAGCTGGTGAGAACCATTGATACCTATTATAATGATGTAGATGTAAACGGCCACATCAACTCGGTGAAATACATTGAACATATCCTTGACCTCTTTGATTTGGATTATTACAAAACTCACTTTTTGCAAAGATTTGAGATAGCTTACGTAGCAGAAAGTCACCAAGGTGACCAACTTCATTTCTATTTGGAAGAAACAGGTGAGGCAGAAAAAATGCAAGAATACTGCATAAAGATAACAAAAAACGGCAAAAATGACGCAAATGAGGTGGAAGTTGTAAGAAGTAAGGCTAAATTTATTAAAAATTGAAAGAAAAATTTGGTAGTTTCATTTTATTTGCTTACCTTTGCACCCAGAAAATAAGAATAAACCCAGAGCCGCCTTCTTGGATAGGGGGTGGACGGATCAAACAGGCTCTCTTTGGATAAGAATACAGCTCGCATCCGTATGGACAAGTATAACCCGCGGCTCCACAAACGGCAAGCCGCACAAAAAAAATAAAAATTATGGCAGAAATGAATTTCGGTGGCGTAATGGAAACTGTTGTCACCAGTCATGAATTTTCATTGGAGAAAGCACGTGAAGTATTGAAGAACGAAACAATCGCAGTTATCGGTTATGGTATCCAGGGTCCTGGTCAGGCTTGTAACCTTCGCGATAATGGTTTCAACGTCATCGTCGGACAGCGTCAGGGTAAGACCTACGAGAAGTGTCTGAAGGATGGTTGGGTTCCTGGTAAGACTCTGTTCTCTATCGAGGAAGCTGCTGAAAAAGGTACTATCATCTGTATGTTGCTTTCTGATGCCGGTCAGATTGCATGCTGGCCAAAGATTAAGCCACACCTCACAGCAGGTAAGACTTTGTATTATTCACATGGTTTCGCTATCAACTGGAGCGACCGCACAGGCGTTGTTCCACCAAAGGATATTGATGTAATCATGGTTGCTCCTAAGGGTTCTGGTACTTCTCTCCGCACTATGTTCTGCGAGGGTCGTGGTTTGAACTGCTCTTACGCTGTATACCAGGATGCATCTGGTAAGGCAGAGGAGAAGACTATTGCCTTCGGTATCGGTATCGGTGCCGGTTATTTGTTCAAGACAACATTCCAGCGTGAGGCTACTTCTGACCTCACAGGTGAGCGTGGCTCATTGATGGGTGCAATTGAGGGATTGTTGGAGGCACAGTATGACGTGCTCCGCGAGAATGGTCACTCACCATCTGAGGCTTTCAACGAGACTGTTGAGGAGCTCACACAGAGCCTTGGCCCTCTCTTCGGTGCTAAGGGTATGGATTGGATGTATGCTAACTGTTCAACAACAGCTCAGCGTGGTGCTCTTGACTGGGCTCCTCGTTTCCGTGAGGCTATCAAGCCTGTAATGGAGTGGTTGTACTACTCTGTAAAGACTGGTAACGAGGCTCAGATTTCTATCGACAAGAACTCTCAGGCTGATTACCGCGAGAAGTTGAACGCCGAACTCGAGGCTATGCGCAACAAGGAAATGTGGCAGGCTGGTGTTACAGTTCGTAAACTTCGCCCTGAGAATAACTAATTTTTTTCTCGTACATAATGTTGAAAAGGGAATGGCCCGAGAGGTGTCGTTCCCTTTTTTCTGTTTATATGGGGGTATAAGTTGCTGGCATATACAAATCTCGCTGCTGGCGTATGCGAAATCCCAATGCTGGCATATACAAAAAGCCCTGAAAAGGCAAAAGCATCTCTCTTCTGAAAAGCTTTTACTCCTTCAGGACTTATAAGATATTAGGGCTTCATTTCCGGTTTCGGTTCAAGCCGGATTTCATCTTCCTCAACATTCATCATATTCTCCACAACCATTTCTTCAAGAACTGCAGCCATATCTTCTGAATCATATTTCAGTTGGTTTAATTCTGTAATGTCATGTGGCTTTCCGTCTTTCAGCAAGTCTAGAATTTCTGATATAATAGTTTGCTTCTGGGGTATTTTGTGGTCTATGCAGACATCACATATCCCGCAATCGTCCTCCAGCTTTGTTTTTTCTCCAAAATAGAGTAGAAGCTGGCGCGAACGGCAGATGGTGTCGTTCTTGGCATAATTGATGATACTCTTGATGTGGGCGGTAAACTGCTCCTTACGTACCTCCCATACCTCCTCAGGGATGATAACTCTGAAACCATCTTCCCTAGGACGCGTGTAGCTGATATAAGGTGTCTTGCGGCGGGGAATGAAGTCGATGATGTGGCGGGCACTCAGATTTTTCAGAATCATGTATACCTGCTGACGGTTTAGTTCGCTTACACGCTCTATCAGCGACTCATCAATGTAAACATAGTCGGTAAACAGACCGCCGTAATTACGCAGAAGCCCCGTAATAACAGACTCTTCCTTCTCCGAAACATTCTCTAGCAGATAGAGATCATTTCGGCTGATGTTAAATCTGATTCTTGCTTTTCCGTCAGGATTGTCCTCGTAGTGGATATAGCCTGAGCGCTCCAGAATGCGCAGAGCCGAGTCTACGCGAGTAGGGAAGTACTTGTAGGTGAAGCAGAACTTCTCTATCTCGAACATGAAAGTCTGTCCCATTCCGCTTCCAACTGCCACCTGGAAAAAGTAAGCAAGATGCTCGTAAACGTCTTTGATGAATTCTTTGTCTGGGAAGGTTTCGTCTATGCGTTTCATGAGTTTGTTTTCATCGCTCTGGTTGTAGAGCAGCACAGCATAAGCCTTTTCGCCGTCTCTTCCGCCTCTACCCGCCTCTTGAAAATAGGCTTCCAGTGAGTCTGGACAATCTATATGAATTACCATTCTCACATCTGACTTGTCTATTCCCATGCCGAAAGCATTGGTTGCTACCATTACCCTTATCTCGTCATTTTGCCAGTTTTTCTGTCGGATATCCTTCACGTCGGAATCCAGTCCGGCATGGTAAAATGTAGCAGAAATACCTTGTTTGTTCAGAAGTTCTGCCATCTCCTTAGTTCGTTTTCGGCTTCTCGCATAAATGATTGCTGAGCCTTGGGTACACTGTAGGATATGAACCATTTCGGTCAACTTGTCGTTGGTGGTGCGCACCACATAGGCAAGATTCTTGCGGGCAAAACTCATTTTAAATACGTTTTGCTTCTTGAAGTGAAGCTGGTTCTGGATATCTTCTACTACATCGGGAGTGGCCGTAGCCGTAAGAGCAAGGACTGGTACACCGGGCTTCATATCTCTTATTTTTGCAATTTCGAGATAAGACGGGCGGAAATCGTAACCCCACTGGCTGATGCAGTGAGCTTCATCTACCGTGATGAAACTCACCGGAATGTGGCGCAGTTTAGTTTGGAACAATTCTGAAGAAAGACGTTCTGGGGAAACATACAGAAACTTGATTTCACCGAAAATACAATTTTCCAATATTCGGAGAATCTCTTGGCGCGACAATCCTGTGTAGATGGCTTCAGCCAGGATGTTGCGGGCCTTGAGATGCTGTACCTGATCCTTCATCAGCGCAATGAGTGGAGTTACCACAATGCAGACGCCCTTTTGGGCAAGGGCTGGAACCTGGAAGGTGATGGATTTACCGCCACCTGTAGGCATAAGACCGAGGGTATCCTCACCTCGGGCTATACTCTCGATGATGTCTCGTTGTATGCCGCGAAAGTCAGGATACCCCCAATATGTACGTAGTATTTCTTGATATTTATCTGCCATTTTTTGAAACTTTTGCCCTTGCAGATTTCGATGCTTTTGCGCGTCCTGACGGATTTGCTCTACAAATCCGTGTAATCCGAGTAATCAGTGCCTAATCCATGCATAGGGCTAAGTACCTCATCCTTCGTTTGGACGGATGTCTTCTATCTGAAGTTGAACTTGGTTTTTCTTAAAAATATTCTCTTCTATGGTGAAGGCTATGTCGAAACTTCGCTTACTCTTGATGTAGCGGGCAGCTGCACTCTGGCCGAAAGCGATGCCGTTTAAGACCGTGCTCGATTTTGAGTCTACCAGTTCCAACTTGATGTGTTCCTGTTCTCTGCCCACCACCTTGCTGGTACCATAATCATATACCCGGTTGGTGCAGAAAATAGGTTTCTGGTTACATGGACCGAAAGGAGAGAAGCGCTTCAAGTCGGTCTGCAGATGCTTGGTAATGTCTTTAAAGTCTATTTCAGCATCTATGTTGAGCATCGGTTCTGTCTGTTGAGGCGAAATATGCTCTTCTACATAATGCTGGAACCTGTCTCTGAACTCTCTAACCTTATCCCACTTCAAGGTAAGTCCGGCAGCATAGGTATGACCACCGAAATTGAGCAGGAGGTCGCGGCAACTCTTGATGGCTGAGTAGATGTCAAATCCCGTTACGCTACGTGCTGAACCTGTAGCCATATCACCATCCCGGGTCAGAACAATGGTAGGGCGGAAGTAGATTTCGGTGAGTCGGGAAGCAACAATGCCAATGACTCCCTTTTTCCAGCCTTCATCATAGAGCACGATGCTGGAGTTGTGTTTCATGCTTTCCAGACGCGATACGATGCCGTTGGCTTCTTCAGTCATCTGCTTGTCTATGTCTTTGCGCTGCTCATTGTACTCATTGATGTGTCTGGCCATGCGCAGGGCTGAGGAATAGTCTCTTTCTACCAGCAGATCTACGCTCAGCTTGCCGTTCTCCATTCTGCCTGAAGCATTGATGCGGGGACCAATCTTGAACACAATATCGCTCATAGAGAGCTCGCGTCCGTTCAGTCCGCAGATGTCGATGATGGATTTCAGACCGATACTTGGGTTGGTATTCAGCAACTTAAGACCATGGAAGGCGAGTATTCTGTTCTCATCTACCACCGGCACAATGTCGGCAGCAATACTCACAGCGCAGAAGTCGAGCAGAGGAATGAGCCTGGAGAACGGAATGTTGTTGTTCTTGGCAAAAGCCTGCATAAACTTGAATCCTACACCGCATCCGCAGAGATGCTTGAATGGGAATGGATCGTCAGGACGCTTCGGATTGAGTATGGCCACAGCAGGTGGCATCACATCGTCAGGAACGTGATGGTCGCAGATGATGAAGTCTATTCCCAGACTCTTGGCATATTCTATCTCCTGAATAGCCTTGATTCCGCAGTCTAGAATAATAATCAGTTTTACACCAGTCTGATGAGCAAAATCTATTCCTTTCTTACTCACTCCGTAACCTTCGTCGTAGCGGTCGGGAATGTAGTAGTCGATGTTTGAATAGAATTGCTGCAAGAATTTGTACACCAGGGCAACGGCGGTGCATCCGTCTACGTCATAGTCTCCGTAAACAAGGATACGTTCCTTTCTACCCATAGCATCGTTCAGGCGGTCTACGGCAATATCCATGTCTTTCATCAGGAATGGATTGATGAGATCTGAGAGTTGTGGACGGAAGAACCGTTTGGCTGCAGACTCTGTCGTAATCTCGCGCTTGATGAGCAAATGGGCAAGAACTGGGCTCATATTTAGCTTGGCGCCTAATTCTTCAGCTGCTTTTTGCTGTTCAGGTGTTGGTGATTCGTAATTCCATTTAAAATGCATTTTAATTATTTTTTATTTCTGCCCCCAAAGTTACGAAAATAAAATGACAAAAGGAAATGTTTAGGGAGGAATTTTATTAAATTACCTAGAAATAAGTAAAAATAAGACTTGTTGGCAACCCAAAATAAGTAAATAAGAGATTTTCTTGGCAACAAAAAAGGCAGCAAACTCATCGGTTTGCTGCCCCTTGAATATTTTTGTTTAGGAGAATGTCCATAGAAAACCTATAGACTGTTAACTATAACTTTTAACTATTAAAACTCTCCTAGATTCCGAGCTTCTTGCGGATGTCCTTAGGAAGGGCGTTCTTGTTTACCATGAAGTCCATAGTCTTGTAAGCTACGAAAGCCTTGGTCATGTACCAGGTTCCCTTGTAGTCACCATACTCGCCCCAAGAGTTCTTAACCATGTAGTACTCCTTGCCGTTCTGATCCTTAGCGATACCGTAGATGTGCATACCGTGGTCATCAGTTGTCTCCCAATTGTCGAATGCTTCCTGACGCATAGCCTGTGTAGGAACAATCTCAGGAGCATTTACGCCGAGAGAATCAAACTTCTCCTTCTTCTCGTCCTTAGAGAGCTTGAACCAATGGTCAGCATCTGTACCGGCCATAGAGCGAACCTTCTTTACGTCGTAAGCGATACCGAGACCCTTGCGAGTGAAACCATCTTCTGTTACGTCACCGCCCCAAGCTACTGTGTAACCGTTGTTTACAGCGTTGTCGATGATCTTGCAGATGTCTTCCATAGGAACGTTGTAACTCAAAGGCCAGCGCCAGTTATCCTGTACCTCAACAGCAAACTTGCTCCACATTGGGTGGTGGGTGTAGCTGGTGATGGTTACATAATCATCAAGATTCAAACCGAGGCTCTGGCAGAAGCTCTGTGGAGTATACTGCTTGCCCTCGTATGTGAACTTCTCAGGAGTCTTGCCGATGTAAGAGTCGATGATGCCCTGAAGACCGCTCTTCCAAGCTGGAGAAAGCTTCTTGGCTGTGCTCTTTGCTACTGCCTCTACGTATGGAGTCATTACGTTGAAGAACTCACCAAAGTTAGCCAGAGAGTCACCTGTCAATGAACCTGGAGCTGGCATGGCAGACTCAGGTACAATACCATAGTGCTGCAAAGCATAGAGTACATCGTAGGCACTACCACCCTCTGAGAAGCTCACGTCGCCGTGCATTCTTACTGCCACTGTGGCGCGGTCCATATAAGTCTTGTTGGCTACGAACATCTCGCTGAGGTCGTAGGTCTTGCCTGTCTTCTTCAAAATCTCGCTCTCGAAGTAGCTGAGGGTAGAGTAAGCCCAGCACGTACCACTGCGGTTCTGATCCTTGATGCTAGTGATAGGGTTCTGCTTTACCACTGTAAATACTGGTTTGTTCTTTGCTACTTCTGCAGAGTCTGCAGCTTTCTTCGCATTTGCTCCTGTGGCTACCAAAGCCATCAAGGCTGCAACAATCATAGTTTTCTTCATGAATTCTTTTCTCTTTATATTAATGTTCTTGTTATATCTTCTCTCGGATTCCTTTATTTCTGGAAATGATTTCTCTTTCAGGAATTTATTCCTTGTTGGCTGCCATGAACTCCTCAACATCTTTTGGATGATAAGGAATGCGGTCTTTGCCCAGGAATCTGCAACCGTCCTTGGTGATGAGTACATCGTCCTCAATTCGGATACCACCGAAATCTTTGTAGGTCTCAATCTTGTCGAAGTTGAGGAATTCTGCACAGTGGCCGGATGCCTTCCAGTCGTCGATGAGGGCAGGGATGAAGTAAACTCCCGGCTCATCGGTTACTACGAAACCTTCCTGCAGACGGCGACCCATACGCAGGCAGTTGGTACCGAACTGCTCCAGATTAGGGCGTACCTCCTCGTCGAAACCAACGTTAATCTGGTCGAGGTTCTCCATGTCGTGAACATCCATTCCCATCATGTGCCCCAATCCGTGAGGCAGGAACATGGCATGTGCGCCAGCCTTTACAGCCTCTTCTGTATCACCCTTGGCAAGTCCGAGTTCCTTCATGCGGTCGAAGAGCAGGCGGCAAACAGAGAAGTGTACGTCAGCCCATTTTACGCCTGGCTTGGCTACATCCAGTGCATGGTCATGACATTCTTCTACAATAGAGTAGATTTCCAACTGGCGCTGGCTGAACTTTCCGCTCACCGGCATGGTGCGGGTGTTGTCTGAACAGTAGTTGTTCATGGTTTCAGCACCTGCATCACAGAGAGCCAGTCTGCCTTCTTCCAGTAAATTCATAGATGGATAACCATGCTGAATTTCGCCGTGCTGGCTGAAGATGGTTGGGAAGCTGACCATGGCTCCGTAAGAGTGGGCGATGCCGCTTACCTGACCTGCTACATATTTTTCTGTTACACCCGGACGTACGAGTTTCATCGCTGTGGTATGCATCTTGTATCCGATGACTGCAGCGCGCTCCAGTTCCTCGATTTCTTCCTGGGTCTTGGTTGAACGCATCTTTACGACAGCCTTAATGAGGTCCATGCTGGCCTCTTCTTTCTGCTGGTTAGGATGGATACCCAGAAGGTCGAATATCTGCAGTTTGATGTCGTAGCGGTAAGGTGGCAGGAAATGAATCTTGCGCTTCTTCGACATGGCGTCGTTGCAGATAGTCTTGAGCGTTTTCATAGGTGCTGAGTTGTGAACGCCTACCTGCGCTGCAAGATCGTGAACATTGTCAACGCTTCCGTACCATACGATGTCTACGAGGTCGATGTCGTCGCCAATCAGGGTTTCAATATCGTTGTCTATATCTATCACACCTACCAGACCGTCGCGCTGCAATCCGAAATAATAGAGAAATGTCGAGTCCTGACGGAAAGGGTAATATCCGTTATTAGGGAAATTACATGGTGAATTGTTGTTTCCGAAAAGTATAATTACGCCGCTTTTCACAAGCTTCTTCAGCTCCTGTCTGCGGCTGATGTAAGTCTCTTTGCTGAACATATTTTTAGTATTTTACATTATTTTGCTTGCAAAGTTAGCAATTATTTCCCAAAAAATACGTATCTTTGCAAGCAAAATTGAATAAAACGCGTAAATTTATAAATAATTAATATAAAAACTGCTTTTTGCTAGACAAAATGTAAGAAAATTGTCTATGCTGCGAGCAAAATATAATTATTTTCAGAATTTTAAAAGCAGAGAGTGTGTTATGAAATTGAATTTGAAAACAACAGGTTTGGTTCTTGAGGGAGGAGGCATGCGAGGGGTCTTCACCAGTGGGGTACTGGATGCCTTCATGAAGCATGATGTTCATTTCCCTTATACGGTGGCTGTATCGGCTGGGGCATGTAATGGCATGTCGTATATGAGCCGCCAGCCTCGGCGTGCCCGTATCTCTAACATCGATTATCTGGCCCGATACCAGTATATCGGTATTCGCCATCTGGTGACTCAGGGGTGTATCTTCGACCGCAAATTGCTCTACGATAAGTTTCCGAACCAGCTCTTGCCTTTCGATTTTGATACCTATTTTAAGTATGCCGATGGTTTCGAGATGGTTACTACCAATTGTCTTACGGGCAAGGCTATGTATCTTTCCGAGAATCATGACAGGCAGCGTGCACTGGATGTTGTGCGTGCTTCCAGCAGTTTGCCATTTGTGAGCAAGATTGTGGAAGTGGATGGCATTCCGATGTTGGATGGTGGTATTGCGGACAGTATTCCGGTACAGCACGCCATTGACATGGGGTGGCAACACAATGTGGTTGTCCTGACTCGCAACAAAGGATGGCGTGATATGGGCAAAGACCGTAAGATACCTTATTTATATAAGAACTATCCTCGCCTGCGTGTGGCTCTGAGTCACCGTCATCGGGCTTATAACGAACAGATCCAGCTTGTAGATGATCTGGAGGCTGCGGGTAAGATTACCTGTATCCGTCCAATCCGTCCGTTGGAAGTTGGCAGAATAGAGAAGGATACCGATAAACTGGAACGCCTCTACGAAGAAGGTTTCATGCTGGGTGAGGCTTTCTGCGAAAAATGCGTAGAAAAAGAATAATATTAATAAGGTGTAGTTGATAAATAAGGTGTAGAGTTTTAGTATATGGCTTGAGAATAGAACGGTGATTTTTAGGAACGGATTACACCGTGCCTAAAAACCACCGTTCTGGGTATGATAGTAATCAGCAATGATTTCTTCTTATTTCAGCAGGTCAGGGCGCAGGCGCTTGGTTCTTTCCATGGCCTGGTCGAATTCCCACTGGCGAATCTTGGCTTCGTTGCCACTGAGCAGAATCTCCGGAACCTTCCATCCCTTGTAGTCGGCAGGACGGGTGTAGATAGGGGCAGCAAGAATGTCGTCCTGGAAACAGTCGGAAAGTGCACTCTGTTCGTCGCTGATAACACCCGGAACCAGTCGGATGACGGCATCTGAGATGATGGCTGCGGCAAGTTCGCCACCCGTTAGCACATAATCACCTACACTGATTTCTCGGGTAATGAGATGGTCACGCACACGCTGGTCAATACCCTTGTAGTGACCGCAGAGGATGATGAGGTTACCCTGCATCGACATTTCGTTGGCTATCTTCTGGTTGAAAGTTTCACCATCTGGCGAAACATAAATCACGTCATCATACTCGCGCTCTGCCTTCAGTGCAGCAATGCAGCGGTCTATTGGTTCACATTGCATCACCATGCCGGCACTTCCGCCGTATGGATAGTCGTCCACACGCTTCCATTTATCTAATGTGTAGTCACGCAGGTTGTGCAGATGAATCTCCGCTAGACCCTTCTTCTGCGCACGTGCCAGAATGGACTCATTGAAGAATCCCTCCAGCATCTCTGGTAATACTGTAATAATGTCTATTCTCATAACATCTGCAAAAATAATAAATAATGCGGAGAGCACCAAAAATTTTTGCTTTTTCTTTCATTTTTACTTCTCTTTTCTTCACTTTCCTTTCTTTTTTCTCTGTTTTCCTGCCTTTCCGTAGCCATTCTTGTCTTTTCATATCATAATCCTGCTTTTCCGGAGAAAGAGAGTGATTAACGTATAAATATGCAACAAAATTATCAAAAAACAGAAAAATCATATCAAAATGATAAATTTTCGATAAAACATGCTACTATTTGTAGAAAAAGTTGTATTTTTGCAAACAGAATTGCTCGAAAGAGTGTATAATTAATTAAAATTGTGAACAAGATGATATTGGACATTGAAATGCTGAGAAGCTTTTACGCTTCGTATTCGGAAAGTGTAGCCCAGGCTAAGGCTACGGTGAAACGACCTCTTACTTATGCCGAGAAGGTGCTCTTTGCGCATCTTTTCGACCCTACACAGTTGCGACCATATAAAAGAGGTATAGAATATGTTGACTTCCGTCCTAATCGCGTGGCGATGCAGGATGCGACTGCGCAAATGGCACTCTTGCAGTTCATGAATGCGGGTAAGGACAAGGTGGCCGTACCTGCTTCCGTACATTGTGATCACTTGATTCGTGCCGATGTGGGCGCTACGCAAGACCTTCCTGAGGCATGTAAGACTAATAAAGAGGTATATGACTTCCTGAAGTCTGTTTCTCAGAAATATCATATCGGATTCTGGGGACCTGGTGCCGGAATCATCCATCAGGTAGTGCTCGAAAACTATGCATTCCCTGGAGGTATGATGGTGGGTACCGATTCTCATACTCCTAATGCTGGTGGTCTCGGCATGGTGGCCGTAGGTGTAGGTGGTGCTGATGCCGTAGATGTGTTGACCGGTCAGCCTTGGGAACTCAAGATGCCACGTCTCATTGGTGTGCATCTCACAGGTAAACTCTCAGGCTGGGCCACTCCTAAGGATGTGATTCTCGAAATCCTCGGCATCCTTACCGTAAAGGGCGGAACCAATGCCATCCTCGAATACTTCGGCGAGGGATTGGACAGCATCTCTACTACCGGCAAGGCTACCATCTGTAACATGGGAGCCGAATTGGGTGCCACATGCTCTATCTTCCCATTCGACCAGAATGCCAGCGAGTATCTCCGCAAGACAGGCCGTGAAGAAATTGCATCTCTCGCACAGATGAATGCAGCCGAACTCCGTGCTGATGATGAGGTGTTGGCAGATCCGTCTGCTTTCTACGACCAGATTGTTGAAATCGACCTTTCTAAGGTTGAACCTCATCTTAACGGTCCGTTCACTCCAGATGCAGCCACACCAATCTCTCATATGAAGGCAAAAGGTCCTGCCAACGATTATCCGATGGTAGTAGAAGTAGGATTGGTAGGTAGCTGTACCAACTCTTCTTATCAGGACTTGGCCCGTGCTGCCAGCATTGCCCGTCAGGCTTATGAGAAAGGTATTGAGGTGAAGGGACAGCTTATCATCAACCCGGGTTCAGAGCAGATTCGCTATACAGCCGAGCGTGATGGTATCCTCGATGATTTCAAGAAGATTAGAGCCCTCATCATGACCAATGCCTGCGGTCCTTGCATCGGACAGTGGAAGCGTCATACCGATGATAATTCGCGCAAGAATGCCATCGTTACCTCTTTCAACCGAAACTTTCGCCGCCGTGCTGATGGTAACCCTAATACGTTTGCCTTCATCGGCAGTCCAGAGCTCACCGTGGCTCTCACCATTGCGGGCCGTCTCGACTTCAATCCGGCTACTGATACCTTGCTGGATAAGGATGGCAACAGCGTGATGCTCGATGCGCCTACAGGTTTCACCTTCCCACCTAAGGGCTTTGCCGTAGAAGATAAGGGATTCATTGCCCCAAGCGAAGAAAATGCCAATGTAGAGGTAGTCATTGCGCCTGACAGCAACCGACTCCAGAAACTTGCTCCGTTTGCTCCATGGGATGGAAAAGACCTGACAGATATGCCGCTTCTTATTAAAACCGAGGGCAAATGTACCACCGACCACATCTCTATGGCGGGTCCTTGGCTGAAGTTCCGTGGACATTTGCAGAACATCTCCGACAACCTTTTAATGGGTGCCGTTAATGCCTTTAACGGTGAGAGCAATAAGGTGAAGAACCAGTTGGATGGTGCTTATGTCGAGGTTTCTACCGCTGCCAAGGCTTACAAGGCAAAAGGCATCAGCAGCATCGTGGTGGCAGAGGATAACTATGGTGAAGGTTCTTCCCGTGAGCATGCAGCTATGGAGCCTCGTTTCCTCAACGTGAAGGTGATTCTCGCCAAGAGTTTCGCCCGCATCCACGAAACCAACCTGAAGAAGCAGGGTATGCTTGCCCTCACATTCTGCAACAAGGATGATTATAATAAGGTGCAGGAGGACGACCGCATCTCTTTGACAGGTTTGAAGGAGTTTGCTCCAGGTTCTAAACTCACCGTCACCCTGAAGCACAAGGATGGTTCTGAGGATAGTTTCGAGGTTGAGCATACTTATAATGATACACAGATTGCATGGTTTAAGGCTGGTTCTGCATTGAACTTTGCAGCAAAGAAATAATAGTTGTAGCCATGCAGCTAAAAAAGTAACGGTTATGAATAAAGAATATTTAATATATAAATTAAGCGATGAGGTAAAAAACTCATGCAAGATTGATAAGGATGCATTCAAGAAGTTCAATGTGAAGCGTGGACTTCGTAATGAGGATGGCTCTGGTGTGTTGGTCGGACTGACCAATATCGGTAATGTAGTGGGTTATGAGCGCGATGCAGAAGGTAAGTTGACCCCTACAGAGGGTAAACTTTATTATCGTGGTTATGAACTTGATGACCTGGTAACTCCTCTCTTGAAGGAGAAGCGTTTCGGATTCGAGGAAGTAGCCTTCCTGCTGCTCTCGGGCCAGTTGCCTGATAAGGAGGAATTGGATGCTTTCAGAGAACTCCTGAACGATAATATGCCGCTTGATCATCGTACGATTACCCATATCATCGAGCTGGAAGGCAGCAACATCATGAACATCCTGGCCCGTTGTGTGCTTGAAATGTACACCTTCGATCCGAATCCGGATGACATCAGCCGTGACAATCTGATGCGCCAGAGCATAGAGTTGATTGCCAAGTTCCCAACCATCATCGCTTATGCATACAACATCTACCGTCACTCTGTTCAGGGTAGAAGTCTGCATATTCGTCATCCTCGTGAGAATCTCTCTATTGCTGAGAACTTTCTTTATATGATGAAGCATGAAAACTATTCCGAACTGGATGCCCGTATGCTCGACCTTCTCCTGATTATCCAGGCAGAACATGGTGGTGGTAATAACTCAACCTTTACAGTACGTGTAACATCTTCTACCCGTACAGATACTTACAGTTCTATTGCTGCTGGTATCGGTAGTTTGAAGGGTCCTTTGCATGGTGGTGCCAATATCAAGGTTATCAATATGTTCCACCACTTGAAAGAAGCTATCAAGGATTGGGGTAATGTAACTGAACTTGATACTTACCTTAAGCGAATGCTCAACAAGGAGGCTTATGACAAGACAGGTCTCATTTATGGTATCGGTCATGCGGTCTATACTTTGAGTGACCCACGTGCCGTTGAACTGAAGCGCCTGGCAGGTGAACTTGCCAAGGAAAAGGGTAGAGAAGACGAGTATAATTTCCTGAAGCTGATAGAGCAGGAAGGTATCAAATGTCTGCAGGAACACCGTGGAGGCAGCAAGCCAGCGTGTGCAAATCTTGATTTCTACAGTGGCTTTATCTATGAAATGATTGGTTTGCCACAGGAAATCTATACACCTATTTTCGCCATGGCACGTATCGTGGGTTGGACAGCCCATCGTATTGAAGAACTCAATTTCGAAGGCCGTCGTATTATCCGTCCTGCATATAAGAATATTCTTGGCGAACTGGAGTATAAGCCACTTAATGAGAGATAAAATTCCTCTTTGTTATTATACAAGAAAGGCAATGCCCGTCGTTGGGTGTTGCCTTTTCCTGTCTATATACAAGCAGGCTGTTGTCAAGTGATGCAGTGAAGTTTTTGTTTTGACCATTAGAATTAATATACGTTAAATATTCAAAGTAGTATGTTGTAATTTTGGAGAAATGAATAATTATTCTTATCTTTGTAGCCGAAAAGTATAAAGAAAAGTATAAGTATTGAAGTTTTAACCGTCTAGTTTTAAGACAAAACAGTAAATGGATTGCATGGAAAAAGAATTTGAAGATTACTGGAATAAGCACCAGAAAAGATTAATCTTGAATGCTCCAAAAGCACTACGCGATGAATATATCGAATCAACCAAGCTTGACAGCCCGATAGATTGGGTCTGTTTTATCCTGCCTGTGGCTTTGGGCATTGGCCTCCAGCCAATTTTGGATATTCAAAGTGAGATTCTCTCTTGGGCAGTAGTATTGCTTATTGTGGTAGTTTGTTTTGCTGTGATGCAGCTGGTTAAGCCTATGTTGCAGAAAAAGAAATCTACCATACAAGTGGTCAAGAGCATTAAAGCTTTTTATTATGAAGTATACAAGAAAAATGGTTTAAAGAAATTAGAGCCTTGGAATTAGATTCCAAGGCTTTTTTGTTTGTTGAAACCATTATATAATCATGAAATCACTCATCACATCATCCGATATGTAAAGACCTTCCCGAGTGAGGGAGAGCCTGCCGTTCTTTATTTTCATCAGCCCCCGGCTGATATGCGACTGGGCTTCCTGGAGCAGTCTGTCTGCCAGTTCTTTTCCGAATTCCTGTTCCATCTTCATGAGGTTTATTCCGTCGCTTGTTCGCAAGGCGGTTGTTATCAGATCATTGTATCGGGTGGAAATATCTAGCTGTTCACTCTCAGAAGGCAGAATGCCATCGCCGATGCTTCGAATATAAGTCTGGATATTTTCGATATTCCAGCTGCGCTGCTTCCTATTGTAGGAGTGGGCGGCTGCTCCTATTCCGATATATGGTACCTCGTGCCAGTAACTGCTGTTATGGCGTGAACGGAATCCCGGACGGGCAAAATTGCTGATTTCATAATGTTCGTAGCCTGCTCCAGTAAGCTGGTCTATCAGGGTTTCATACATCTTGCGACTGGTTTCTTCATCTATTTCGCTAATCTTTCCCTGTTTCAGCATATGGTAGAGGGGCGTTCCCTCTTCGTACATCAGACTGTAGGCAGATATGTGTTCCACATCCAGCTGTATGGCGTGCCTGATATCGCTCATCCATTGGGAAAGAGATTCTTCGGGGAATCCGAACATCAGGTCGATACTGATATTGCGGATGCCGATGTTGCGGAGTCGGGTGACGGCTTCTTCTACCTCTCTGGCGTTATGACGGCGATGCAGAAAGTGTAAGCGCTCATTGCTGAAGGTCTGCGCTCCCATGCTGATTCTGTTGACGGGGAGTTGCTTCAGCGTCTCACAGAAATCACCGGTTACATCGTCCGGATTGCATTCCATCGTGATCTCCATATTCTCTGCCAGCGTATAGCTTTTTCTGATAGCAGAGAAAATCTGGTTGAGTTGGGAGCCGTTGAGCTGACTCGGGGTTCCACCGCCCAGATAGATGGTTTCGATAGTTTCATTGCTTCCGAGAGCGGCTTTTGCCGGGCGCATCAGCATCTCCCGGCAGAGAGCATCAGTGTAATCATCCCTTAACTTGAGGGAGGTGGTACTGTAAAAACCGCAGTAGATGCACCGGCTTTCACAAAAGGGGATATGTATGTATAGTCCTGCCATATTTCTGAACTTCTTTTTCTATATATAATAAGGTGTAAAGACAAAAACATGTCTAAACAAAGTGCAAAAGTACTAATATGTTTTAAAAAACAGAAGTTTTTTGCCCAAAACTTTTGGCAATGTGCGATTTTTTTTGTACTTTAGTAGCATGAAACAGAAAAACCGGTGGTTTGACTGTGGATTGCAACTAGCAAATTTAAGTATAACCCTTAAAAATCTATAAGCGTCATGAGAGTTTATCAGACAAATGAGATTAAAAACATTGCGCTGTTGGGCAGTGCGGGTAGCGGCAAGACTACACTTGCCGAGAGTATGTTATTTGAAGCAGGCGTTATCAAGCGTAAAGGCTCTGTAGAAGCGAAAAATACGGTGAGCGACTACTTCCCAGTTGAGTTGGAATACGGCTACTCTGTGTTCCCTACAGTTTTTCATGTAGAGTGGAACAACAAGAAGCTTAACATTATAGATTGCCCAGGTAGCGATGATTTCGTGGGAGGTGCCATTACATCTCTCAATGTTACCGATCAGGCAGTTATCCTTATCAATGGTCAGTATGGTCCAGAAGTAGGTACACAGAACAACTTCCGTTATACAGAGAAGTTGGGCAAACCTGTCATCTTCCTGGTAAACCAGCTCGACTCAGACAAGTGCGACTTTGATAATATCATAGCCACCATGAAGGACATTTACGGTTCTAAGTGTGTGCAGATACAATATCCTATCGAGACCGGTTCAGGCTTCAATGCTCTCATTGACGTCTTATTGATGAAAAAATATTCTTGGAAGCCTGAGGGCGGTGCTCCTATTATTGAAGATATTCCAGAAGAGGAAATGGAGAAAGCCATGGAACTTCATACGGCTCTTGTTGAGGCTGCAGCCGAGAACGATGAGGGACTGATGGAGAAGTTCTTCGAGAGCGAGAGTCTGACAGAAGATGAACTTCGCGAGGGCATCCGCAAGGGATTGGTTACCCGTAGCATCTTCCCTGTGTTCTGCGTTTGTGCAGGTAAGTCGATGGGCGTTCACCGCCTGATGGAGTTTCTGGGCAATGTGGTTCCTTTCGTAAGCGAGATGCCGAAACTGCATAATACACGTGGTGAAGAAATTACGCCAGACAGCAATGGTCCTGAGAGTGTTTACTTCTTCAAGACTGGTATGGAACCTCATATCGGTGAGGTAAGCTACTTCAAGGTGATGAGCGGCTCTATCAAGAATGGCGACGACCTGACTAATGCAGATCGTGGCTCCAAGGAGCGTATCGGACAGATTTATGCCTGTGCGGGTGCCAACCGTGTGCCTGTAGAGCAGTTGAATGCCGGTGATATTGGCTGTACCGTGAAGATGAAGGACGTGAAGACTGGCAATACCCTTAATGGTAAGGGGGCTGAGTGGCGTTTCGACTTCATTAAATATCCTAATCCTAAGTATTCACGTGCTATCAAGGCTGCCAATGTTCAGGATACAGAGAAACTGATGGCTGCACTCCTGAAGATGCGCCAGGAAGACCCTACTTGGATTGTTGATCAGAGCAAGGAATTGCGCCAGGTAATCGTAAGAGGACAGGGTGAGTTCCATCTCCGCACGCTGAAGTGGCGTCTGGAAAACAACGAAAAACTCAATGTGACTTTCGAAGAGCCACGTATTCCTTATCGTGAGACTATTACCAAGAAGGCTCGTGCTGACTACCGCCATAAGAAACAGAGTGGTGGCTCTGGTCAGTTTGGTGAGGTGCATCTCATTGTTGAACCATACGCAGAAGGTATGCCTGATCCTACGTCATTTACCTTCAACGGTCAGGAGTTCAAGATGAATATCAAGAGCCGTGAAGAGGTTAGTTTGCCATGGGGTGGTAAACTGGTATTCCTCAACTCTGTGGTTGGTGGTGCCATTGATGCCCGCTTCATGCCAGCTATTCTGAAGGGTGTTATGGACTGTATGGAACATGGTCCGTTGACGGGCAGTTATGCACGTGATGTACGTGTCATCGTTTATGATGGTAAGATGCACCCAGTAGATAGTAATGAACTTTCGTTCATGCTTGCTGCCCGCCATGCGTTCAGCGATGCCTTCAAACAGGCTGGTCCGAAGATTCTGGAGCCTATCTATGATCTTGAGGTTTATGTGCCTGCTGATTTCATGGGTGATGTGATGAGTGATCTCCAGGGACGTCGTGCTCTCATTATGGGTATGGACAGCGAGGCCGGTTACCAGAAGTTGAGTGCCAAGATTCCTTTGAAGGAACTTGCCAGCTATTCCATCTCTCTGAGTTCATTGACAGGTGGACGTGCTTCATTCACTACCAAGTTTGCCAGCTACGAGTTGGTTCCTTCCGACATTCAGAGTAAGCTGATTGCGGATCATGAGGCAGAATTGGAGAAGGATGCTGAATAGCAATTGTTAGGTTAGAGAAAAATCTCTCTTATATAAATTAAAATTTTATGTTGATATGACCAATATGGGGAAGTGTGCATGTGATATGTATACTTCCTCTCTTTTTTTTATGGAAAACGAAAGTTTAGTTTTATATATGAAACTAAAAATACAGAAAAATGTTAAAAACTAGAAAGGGTGAATAATTAATTAACGATTTTAAGTTAACTGATTAAGAAATTTCTTATCTTTGCCCCCATGAAGAAGAAAACGATTTGGACCATAGCCATTATCATGGGCTTTTCGTTCCTTGCGCTGCTGTACTTGCAGCTCAGTTACATCCAGGAGATGGTAAACATGAAGAAGGAACAGTTTGACGAGTCGGTCAACAGAGCCCTGTATCAAGCTTCAAGAAATTTGGAGCTTAATGAAACTCTGCGCTATCTCGAAAAGAATGTCAACGAGACAGAACGTAAGGCTAATAAAGATAAGAACAAGGGAGCGGCAGCTTATTCAACTTTCGAGCTGAAGACAAATGCCACACATCCTGGCAATATGCCGAAGGCGATGATACTGCGTAGCGATAAGAATTCGCTGACAGAAACACAGAAGTCGCTTCAGGAAATCGTGAAGAACCGCTATGTCTATCAGAAAGCGTTGCTGGATGAGGTGGTATATTCTATCCTTTATTCGGCATCAGACAAGCCGCTGAAGGAGAGAATCAACTTCAAGCAGCTCGATCAGGACCTCAAGGCTGAGATGATGAATAATGGTATCAACATTCCTTATCATTTCACCGTGACTACCCAGGATGGACGAGAGGTTTACCGCTGTCCTGACTATACGGACGAGGGTGAGGAATACAGCTACTCACAGGTGCTCTTCCGCAACGACCCACAGTCGAAGATGGGTGTAGTAAGGGTGCATTTCCCGGATATGAACAGCTATATCTTCTCCAGTGTGCGCTTCATGATTCCTAGTGTCATCTTCACGCTGGTACTGCTGATTACCTTCATCTTTACCATTGTGGTTATCTTCAGACAAAAGAGATATACAGAGATAAAGAACGACTTCATCAATAATATGACCCACGAACTGAAGACGCCGATTGCCAGTATCAGTCTGGCAGCGCAGATGCTCAATGATACCTCGGTAGCAAAGAGTGAACAGATGCAGAAACATCTGGGTAACGTGATCAATGATGAATCGAAGCGCCTGCGCTTCCTGGTTGAAAAGGTATTGCAGATGAGTATGTTCGACCGCAAGAAGGCGGTGTTCAAGAAGAAAGAACTCGATCTGAACGAGATGGTTGAGAATATTGCCAATTCCTTCTCGCTCCGCGTTGAGCATACTGGTGGTAAGGTCTATACCGATATCGAAGCCATCGATTCGGGACTCTATGTTGACGAGGTGCATTTCCAGAATGTCATCTTCAATCTGATGGACAATGCTGTGAAATACCGCAAGCCAGACGAGCCGCTTAACATTACGATGAAAACCTGGAATGATGAAGAACATCTGTATCTCTCGATTACGGATACCGGTCTGGGTATGAAGAAGGAGAATCTGAAGAAGATATTCGACAAGTTCTACCGCGTACATACGGGCAATGTCCATGATGTGAAGGGATTCGGACTGGGATTGGCTTATGTCAAGAAGATAGTAGATCTTCATGATGGTGAAATTAAGGTAGATAGCGAATTGGGAAAGGGTACAACCTTTACCATCAAGTTGCCGGTGATTCACAGTTAAGACTTGAAGAAACAGAATAAAGAATTAAAAGAATATTAATAATTTTAAAGAATAAAGATATGGAAGAGAAAATTAAAATCTTGCTTTGCGAGGACGATGAAAATTTAGGTATGTTGCTTCGCGAATATTTGCAGGCAAAGGGATTTACCACAGTTCTGTGCCCTGATGGCGAGGTAGGTTATAAGGAATTCAATAAGAATAAGTTTGATATTGCAGTACTCGACGTGATGATGCCAAAGAAGGACGGCTTTACCCTGGCACAGGAAATTCGCCAGACCAATGCCGACCTCCCAATCATCTTCCTTACTGCCAAGACATTGAAGGAAGATATCCTTGAAGGTTTCAAGATTGGTGCAGATGATTATATCACCAAACCATTCTCTATGGAAGAATTGGTATTCCGTGTAGAGGCTATTCTCCGCCGCGTACGTGGCAAGAAGAGCAAGGAGTCTACCATGTATCACATTGGTGACTTTACCTTCGATACACAGAAGCAGCTTCTTACCATTGGTGAAAAGCAGACCAAACTTACCACCAAGGAGAATGAACTTCTTGCTTTGCTCTGTGCTCACTCTAATGAAATTCTGCAGCGCGATTTTGCTCTGAAGACCATCTGGATTGATGACAATTACTTCAATGCACGCTCAATGGATGTTTATATCACCAAACTCCGTAAGCATTTGAAGGACGATCCTCAGATTGAAATCATCAATATCCATGGTAAGGGATACAAACTCATTGTTCCTAACGAGGATTAAATATTTCAGTAATAGGGAAAAGATTCCCAAAGATATAAAAAGGATAAGTCGGTGACCGGCTTATCCTTTTTTAAATGAATATACAAATCCTGCTATTCCTGCCAGGATGAAAAAGAGGCCAGCGAAGAGTACGCTGTTTCCCTGAATGGAAAACGCAAAGCTGGCCACCATCAGCAGGACGCCTAAAACGATGAAAGCCATGCCCATAGATGGTAGGGTATGGAGCAGAGTAATCAGTTTCTTGTTCATTTTTGCCATATTCTTTACAATTTAGAGGTTGTTTTTATACTATTAACAATTATTTTGTGCAAAAGTACGAAAAATATTTGGTTAATTCAAGAAAAAGTCGTAATTTTGCACCGCAATTCGTGAAAAGGCTGTGTTTTCGCACACATTTTCCGGTTTGCATGAGAATTTTTATATTAATATTTAATCATTTAAAGTAGTATGAATCAATACGAAACCGTTTTCATTTTGACTCCCGTTTTGTCTGATGAACAGATGAAGGAAACGGTCGCTAAGTTCGAGAAGGTACTCACCGATAATGGTGCTGAGATTCTGAACAAAGAGGCTTGGGGTTTGAAGAAGTTGGCTTACAACATCGAGAAGAAGACATCAGGCTTCTACAGCTTGGTTGAGTTCAAGGCTGAGCCAACTGTTATCGCTAAGCTCGAAACAGCTTATCGCCGCGACGAGAAAGTAATTCGTTACATGACTGTTAAACTTGACAAGTATGCTGCCGCTTACGCAGAGAAGCGTCGTGCAAAGCTTGGTAAAAAAGAGGAGGCTTAATCATGGCAGATCAGAAATCAGAAATCCGTTATTTGACTGCTCCTTCTATCGACACAAAGAAGAAGAAGTATTGCCGTTTCAAGAAGAGCGGTATTAAGTACATCGACTACAAGGATCCAGAGTTCTTGAAGAAGTTCTTGAACGAGCAGGGTAAAATCCTTCCACGTCGTATCACAGGTACATCTTTGAAGTATCAGCGCCGTGTAGCACAGGCTGTAAAGCGTGCTCGCCAGATCGCTTTGCTTCCTTACGTAACCGATTTGATGAAGTAATTTAAGGAGGATAAAGAAGAATGGAAATTATTTTGAAGCAAGATATTATCGGTCTTGGATATAAGAACGATATCGTAAATGTAAAGAGTGGTTATGGTCGTAACTTCCTTATCCCTACAGGTAAGGCTGTTATCGCATCTCCATCTGCTAAGAAGCAGTTGGCTGAGGATTTGAAGCAGCAGGCTCACAAGCTTGAGGCTATCAAGGCTGAGGCTGTTAAGAAGGGCGAGGCTCTCGAGGGCATTGTTCTTACTATTGCTGCTAAGGTGAGCGCTACTGGTCAGCTCTATGGCTCAGTTAACGCTGCAACTGTTGCTGAGGAACTCGCTAAGAAGGGCATCGAGGTTGATCGCAAGATCATCACTATGAAGGATGCTAAGAAGGTTGGTGAGTACGAGGCTACTGTACACTACCACAAGGAGGTTGAGGTTAAGGTTCCAGTTAACGTTGTTGCTGAGAACGCTCCTGTTGCAGCTCCTGCTGCTGAGGAGGCTCCAGTTGAGGCACCTGCTGAGGCTGCAGCTGAGGAAGAGGCTCCAGCAGCTGAATAATCCTAGCTCAATCAATTTGTATGAAGTACGATATTTTTCGCACTGTAAAGCAAATTAATATAAAGATCCCTTTTGCCGAAAGGCATTAGGGATTTTTTTTATGCCTGTTCCGCATTCAGAATGGAAAGTTTTTACCATTCTTGTAGTAATTTAGAATATATAACTTTATTTTTTAATATTCTCTGCTGATTCTCAGAATTTTATTGTACCTTTGCAGTCGGATTCAAAGAATTCATGTATATTGCAGGAATATTTATTATAAACTTAAAAAATAATAGGATAAAATGAAAGCATTTGTTTTCCCTGGACAGGGTTCTCAGTTCGTAGGTATGGGTAAGGATCTCTACGATAACAACGCATTGGCAAAAGAACTTTTTGATAAGGCCGACGAGATTCTCGGCTTCAAGATTACTGATATCATGTTCGCCGGTACCGACGATCAGTTGAAGGAAACTAAGGTTACCCAGCCTGCTGTATTCCTCCATTCTGTTATCTCTGCTCTTTGCCTGGGTGAGGAATTCAAGCCAGCTATGGTTGCTGGTCACTCTCTCGGTGAGTTCTCTGCATTGGTTGCTGCCGGTGCTATGGCTTTCGAGGATGGTTTGAAACTTGTTGCTGCCCGTGCCAATGCTATGCAGAAGGCTTGCGAGGCTAACCCTGGTACCATGGCTGCCATCATCGGTTTGCCAGATGAGAAGGTTGAGGAAATCTGCGCTGAGGTAAGCACAGAAGGCAACGTGGTAGTTGCTGCTAACTACAACTGCCCTGGTCAGCTCGTTATTTCTGGTAACGTAGATGCTATCAATGCTGCTTGCGAGAAGCTGAAGGCTGCCGGTGCTAAGCGTGCATTGCCTTTGAAGGTTGGTGGTGCTTTCCACTCTCCATTGATGCAGCCAGCTAAGGATGAACTTCAGGCTGCTATCGAGAAGACTACATTCTCTGCTCCTAAGTGCCCGGTTTACCAGAATGTAGACGGTAAGCCTCATACTGATCCAGCTGAGATTCAGCAGAACCTCATCGCACAGCTTACAAGCTCTGTACGTTGGACTTCATCTGTACAGGCTATGATTGCTGATGGTGCTGATGATTTCACAGAGTGTGGTCCTGGCAAGGCATTGCAGGGTATGATTGGCCGCATCGACAAGAATGTTGCCGCTCATGGTATTGCTTAATCAACAATAAAACTATTCAACGTTTTATCTTTTCAGCAAAGGCGTTGTTGGAAAGGTAAAACGTTTCATTTTTTTTAGTAAAGCCGCTAAATGAAGGAAAAAGTTATTATATACCAGGTTCTCCCACGACTCTTCGGAAACCAGAATACAACCTGTAAGGAAAATGGTACCATCGAAGAGAATGGCTGCGGAAAGCTGAATAATTTCTCTGATGAAGTTCTGGCTCGCATCCACGATATGGGATTTACACATATTTGGTATACGGGTGTGATTCGTCATGCCACTCAGACAAACTACTCTTCTTATGGAATTCCTACTCAGCATGCAGAGGTAGTGAAGGGAAAAGCTGGTTCGCCATATGCTATTACCGACTACTATGACGTCGACCCAGACTTGGCTGTGAATGTCAGTATGCGAATGAAAGAGTGGGAGCAGCTGATTGAGCGTACTCACAAGGCAGGTATGAAAGTAATCATGGATTTCGTTCCGAACCATGTAGCCCGAGAGTATCATTCCATTTGCAAACCAACAGGTGTACGGGATTTGGGAGAAGATGATGATCCGAACATGCACTTCTCTACCAGAAATAATTTCTATTATGCATGGGGCGATTTGGATTTGAATGAAATCCGTCACTCCAAACCAGAGTTCAAGGCTTTTTCAGCGAATGATGCCAAGATTTATGAACCTTATACTGAGAGCCCGGCCAGAGCTACAGGAAACGACCGGTTTGATAACCGTCCTGGCTGTAACGACTGGTATGAGACTGTGAAGCTCAATTACGGTGTAGATTACTGTGATGCAGGAGGCAGAAGCTATCATTATGAACCGGTGCCAAACACTTGGGGCAAGATGACGGATATCCTGCTCTTCTGGGCAAGCAAGGGTGTTGATGGTTTCCGCTGTGATATGGCAGAAATGGTGCCAACGGCATTCTGGTCATACGCTACTGGAATATTGAAGGCGAAGTATCCTCATATTGTCGTTATCGGCGAGGTTTACGATCCTAACCAGTACCGCAACTATGTAAAGGCTGGTTTCGATTATCTTTATGACAAGGTAGGTATGTATGATTGCTTGCGTGGTGTGGTTCGTGGTGAGCGTCCGGCTGCCAGTATCACTCACGAGTGGCAGGTAGTGGATGATATCCGCGATCACATGCTCTATTTCCTTGAGAATCATGATGAGCAGCGCATAGCCAGCGATTTCTTCTGTGGCTCAGCCATGAAGGCGATTCCTGCAGCAGCCATGAGTCTCTTCTTCCAGCAGAATCCTTTCATGCTTTACAGCGGTCAGGAATTCGGCGAGAAGGGAATGGATAAGGAAGGGTTCAGCGGCACGGATGGCCGTACCACGATATTCGACTATTGGAGTCCGGAAACTCTGGCGCATGCCTATCAGGATTCATCTGACTCGGCATTGAGTCAGGAGCAGAAGTATCTGGCAGCCACTTATCGTCAGCTTCTTCGCTTCGCCAATGAAGAAAAAGCCATCCGCGAGGGTGAGACCTTCGATTTGATGTATGTGAATCCGGGTTCTGAGAATTTCGATCCCCGTACCAATTTTGCCTTCCTTCGCAAGAAGGATGATGAGGCTATGCTGATTGTGCTCAACTTTGCCCAGGAGGCGCGTCAGTTACAGGTTTGCATCCCTGGTCATGCTTTCGATTTCTTCCATGTTGCTGAAGAGGAGGTGCTTGTAACAGAACTGTTCTCGGGTGGCAAGCAGAAGGTTGAGTTGAAGAAGGATGGCGTGTTCCCGATATCAATGGATGCTAACGGAGTAAGAATCTATAAATTCAATGTCAAGATGGAGGAAAGTGATATCATATTGAATGAGCATCATAAGGAGGAGTTCCCACCTGCTCATACGGCAGAGCATTTGCTCAACCAGCTGATGGTTCGCATGTTTGGCTGCGATCGTAGCAAGAATGCTCATATTGAGCGAAAGAAGAGTAAGATGACTTTCTTGGTCGATCATAAGCCTACCCGTCAGGAGGAAAAGGCGATTGAGACGGAGATGAATCGCCTGATAGAGCTTGATATGCCTGTTACTTACGAGTTTGTGGATCGTGACCATATTCCGGCTAACGTCAAGTTAGACCGTCTGCCGGATGATGCGAGCGAGACCTTGCGTCTGGTTCGTATCGGTGATTATGATGTTTGTCCATGTATCGGCAAGCATGTCCGTTCTACCGCCCAGATTGGCAAGTTCGTATTGCTTGGTACCAATTGGGATGAGCATGCGCATTCTTTGCGTATCCGCTTCAAGATAGTTCAGTAAAATATAAAATAAGCAGCAATGGAGTAGTAGCCATTGCTGCTTTTTCTTGTATAATTTCTACCTTCTTCTTTCCTTTTCTTTCGTGCACATAAAAGTTTTTTCTCGAAAAAAGTCTCAAAGTCTCATTATTTGTGGCTAAAACAGATGTATATAATTGATATATAATGGTTTATAAAAATGAGACTTTTCTGTTTATTTTACAAAGAAGTATC